>JBDSHD010000080.1:0-4381 GCA_039918655.1 Dehalococcoidia bacterium
AAGAAGGTGACGGTCGACCATGAGTAGCCTCTACCTGGTCGCTACGCCGATCGGGAACATGGAGGACATCACGCTGCGCGGCCTCCGCGTACTACGAGAGGTGGCGCTCATTGCCGCCGAGGATACCCGCACCGCCCGTAAACTGATGTTCCATCATGATGTCACTTCCCGTGTGATCTCGTACACAGAGCACAACATGCAAGGCCGGACGCCTCAGATCATGCAGGTACTGAATGGTGGTGGGGATGTTGCGCTCGTTTCAGAGGCCGGAACCCCGGGTATCAGCGATCCGGGGTACGAGCTAGTGCGGGCAGTGATTGCCGCCGGACACAACGTTTCGCCAATCCCCGGACCCTCAGCGCCCGTCGCCGCCGTCGTCGCCTCTGGCCTCCCGTCGGCTGAGTTCATCTTTCTGGGCTTTCTGCCGCGCCGGTCAGGCGAGCGTCGGCGGCTGTTCGACTCGTTGCGCGAGTCACCTCGCACGCTGGTAGCCTTCGAATCACCTCATCGACTGATCCAGACGTTGCAGGACATGCTCTCGGTCCTGGGGGACCGCCGTGTCGCGATTTGCCGGGAACTGACCAAACTCCACGAGGAGATCTTCCGCGGACACGTGACAGAAGCTCTGGAACGATTCGTGGAACCGAGGGGTGAGTTCACTTTAGTGATCGAAGGTGCCCCACTTGAAGCCGTGCAGGTCTCGGACGACGAACTGCGCAGTAGGCTGCGTCATCTCCTGGAGAGCGGTCTCTCGGCGCGGGATGCAGCGGCCGAGGTGGCGAAGGCCACGGGAACGCCGCGCCGCAGGGTTTACGCGCTCGCACTTGAGATCAAGAACACGCCTGGCGAGAAACCAGACTGAGACGACGCCGTCAGATAGAATCGAGACAATACCCCATGTCTGAGCGAATACTGGTGTGCGTCGCTTGGCCGTACGCGAACGGATCGATCCACGTTGGCCAACTTGGTGGCGCTTACCTGCCACCGGACATCTTCGCCCGCTATCACCGCACCATGGGCAACGAGGTCCTCATGGTCTCCGGCAGCGATCAACACGGCACGCCGATCACCGTCCGGGCGGAACAGGAAGGACGCTCCCCAGCGGAGATCGCCGCCGAGTTCCAGGTCGAGTTCCTGGAGACCTGGAAAGGCATGGGAATCAGCTTCGACCTCTTTACCACGACCGGAACCGAGAACCACGCTCGCGTTTCGCAGGAGATGTTCCTGAAGCTGCTGGAGTCCGGGGACATCTACAAAGGAAAGATGGACCTGCCTTACTGCGTCAAAGAGCAGCGTTTCCTGCTGGATCGCTACGTAGAAGGCACCTGTCCGAACTGCGGATTCGACGGCGCGCGCGGAGACCAGTGTGACAACTGCGGCCATGTCCTCGATCCGATCGACCTCCTGAACCGGCGCTGTAAGTTCGACGGAACGGAGCCCGAGATCCGCGAGTCCGAGCACTTCTTCCACCGGCTAAGCGCGTACAACGAGCCTGTGCGGGAGTGGCTGAAGCGCGACAAGTCCCACTGGCGCCGTAATGTGCTCAACCTGTCGGTCAGCACCACAGAGACGGGCGAAGGCCTCAAGGACCGCGCCGTTACCCGCGACATCACCTGGGGCATACCGATCCCTCTCGAGGGATTCGAGGATAAGCGAATCTACGTCTGGTTCGAGGCGGTTATCGGGTATCTTTCAGCATCGATCGAGTGGGCGAAGCAAACGGGCGAGCCGGATCGCTGGCGGGACTACTGGCTGGATCCAGACAGCAAGAGCTACTACTTCATCGGCAAGGACAACATCTGGTTCCACACCCTGATCTGGCCCGCGCAGTTGATGGGATACAGCAAAGCGACTGGTGAGGCCTACAACCTCCCGTACGACGTCCCGGCTAACCAGTACGTGACGATCAAGGGGAGCAAGGCCTCGACGAGCCGCCGGCTGGCGGTGTGGGTGCCGGACTTCCTGACGCGCTACGACCCGGACTCGCTCCGGTACTACCTGGCCGCGATCATGCCGGAGACTTCTGACTCCGACTTCACGTGGTCAGGCTTCGTACAGCGCAACAACGACGAACTGGTCGCGACGTGGGGCAACCTCGTGAACCGCGTACTGACCTTCACGTACCGCAACTTTGATGGCCACGTGCCCCAGCCTGGTGAACTGACAGAGGACGATAGGGCGCTCCTGTCCGTCGTCGAAAGTGCGATCGCGGAGACCGGAAAGGCGATCGCCGCCTGTAACTTCAGGTTGGGTCTGGAGGCAGCGATGAGCGCAGCCCGCGAGGCCAACCGTTATGTCGAGGACAATGCGCCGTGGAAGCTCTTGAAGGAGGACCGCGAGCGCTGCGGCACCGTGCTGTGGACGGCCCTTGCTGCCGTGAACGGCCTGAAGACGGCGCTCTATCCGTACCTGCCGTTCACCTGCGAGGCCCTTCATCGCTACCTTGGGTATGAGGGGTCAGTGCAAGCAGGCGGTTGGACAATGCACCTCCCAGAGGCAGGGAACGCCCTCGTTGAGCCAAAGCCGCTGTTCAAGAAACTAGACCCCGAGATCATCGAAAAAGAGGACGCCAAGCTGGGAATCTGATGCTGGTCGATTCGCACTGCCATCTCCAGGACCGGAAACTAGCCCCAGACCTCGACGAGGTCATCCAACGGGCCAGAGATGCCGGCGTCACCGGGATGGTTACCGTCGGCTACGACATGCCCAGCAGTAAGAGCGGCATCGAAATAGCCGACAACCATGCGGACATCTACGCCACGATCGGCGTTCACCCACACGACGCCAAGACCCTCACACAAAAGGATGTGCAAAGCCTGGCGGGCATGGCGGACTCCGCTAAAGTTGTCGGCGTGGGAGAGATTGGCCTGGATTTCTACCGCAACCTCTCACCCCGAGAGGATCAGGAGCGCGCCTTTCGCGAGCAATTGGAACTCGCCCGGAGTCTTCGCCTCCCGGTGGTGATCCACTCCCGGGAGGCTGAGGAACAAACGTTCGCGATCCTGGCGGAGTACGAACGGGCCGCGATTCATGACTGGCCCAAGGACCGCCCGTTGGGCGTACTGCATTGTTTCGCCGGTGACCTGGCGCTTGCGCTACGCTACATCGAATTCGGTTTCGTGATCTCGGTCGCGGCGACTGTCACCTACCCTGCCGCGGAACGCACTCGGGCCGTTGCTGCGGGCATTCCCTTGCGCTGGATGACGATCGAGACGGACTCGCCGTATCTCCCGCCGCAGTCCATCCGGGGTCAGCGGAACGAGCCATCGCGAGTTGCTGACGTGGCTCGATTCATCGCGGAGCTGCGTGGGACTGACGAATCCGAGGTTTGCGACCGGACAGCACAAACGGCGGCGTGGTTGTTCGGACTGGGAGACATAGGCGGCCCAATGAACGGCGCTTGAGGCCGGACTACACGGTCTTGCGTTGCGGCTTGGTCTTTTTCGCCTTGATTGACCGGCGGCCGTCCGCGTTCACACCCCAACTGTCGCGATAGATAGCGTCCGAGCGCGCTGTTCGTGATTTCTCGACACGGTCGGCGACATCTCCCTTGCCCGGCCTGGGCTTCGGCTTCGGCTTGAGCAGTTCAGGGTGGGTGTTTCCGATGAGGCGGTTCGCCCGCGTCTTCACCTCCTGACCCATGTGCCAGTAGGTGCCCTTGTCAGGGATCTTGCGGGGGTAGCCGTCGCGCACCGTGAAGGCCGAGAAGGATGACATGATGCGAGGGGCTTCACGGTCACAGACCGGGCAAGGCGAGGGCTCCGATGCTTCCGTCATCTGGCGGAACAGCTCGAATATCCCGTGGCAATCCTGGCAGTAGTACTCGTAGAGCGGCATTTATGACTTCTTCCCTTTTCCCGTGCTGGGGCCTTTTGCCGGGGCCTTCGGTTTAACCCGGGCGACCGCCTTCTTCGGCTGCTCCTCCCGGACGTCGTGGTGATGATAAGGAATGCGTTCCTTCAGTCCGCGGCGTTTGGACATTGACGCGAACGTGGTGGGCATAATCCTGTCGGACTGGCGGCCGCAAGACGGACAGCTCTTTGGCTTGTCGGATTCGCTCAAGGAGCCAAGCGCCTCAAATACGTTGTCGCACTTGTCGCAGTAGTACTCGTACAGGGGCATAGGGGCGTCAGCGGGCCTGACCGGCTCTCGTCAGAGTCCCGGGTCTGGTGTTTCGGTCTTTCCTGAGTCTTTCAATGAATGCTGCGGCGTTCACGTCTCTCTCCAGTATGGTGATTATGTAACTACGAAGGTGGCGTTCCACTTCGTCTCCGAGGCCCTCCGCCACACTCACTCTCGCTACGTCGTTATACGACCCTCGCTGCAACAGGCGCAAGAACTTGAGCGCGTTCAGGGTCAGCAGGCGAGGTCCGGCGAGGCC
>JBDSHD010000081.1:0-5700 GCA_039918655.1 Dehalococcoidia bacterium
GCTTTGTTGAAGAGAATGAAGGGGGCCGGATGTTGACAGCATCCGGCCCTTCTTTATACTGAGGGCGCTTCGAAGGGAGAATGAGATGCCGGTTGTGACGATGACAGGCACGATAGCGAGCGGCGCCCGCGAGGTGGGTCCGCTGGTGGCGGATATCCTCGGAATTGACTTCGTCGACCAGCAGCTCATGGTGAGCGCGGCGCAAAGATGTGGTGTGCCTCTGGGTGAGGTAGTGGAGCACGACGAGCAACGGCAGTCGCTGCGGAAGCGGCTGGGGGACTCGCTGGGATCCATTCTGGAGCGGTCCGCGGCGTCGGGGGCTGATCCTTTGATGGGATTCTCCGGACTGGAAGCAATCCTGGCACAGACTTACACGGATTTGGCCCGGGAGCAGAGGCCGCCGTTTTCTGACGAGCTGTACATCGAGACAGTCTCGACGATTATCAGAGAGCTGGCCGAGACCGGGTCCATCGTTATCCTGGGCCGTGGCAGCCAGATGATCCTGCGGAACCAGCCGGGGGCGACGCATGTCTTGTGCCTCGCGCCGGCGGAGGTTCGGGCTATGCGATTGGCGGAGCGAGACTCGATGGGGCTGGAGGAGGCGAGGCATCGGATGGAGAAGAGCGATAAGGGGCGGGCGGCGTTCTATAAGAAGTTCTGGAAGGTGGACGTGGAGGACCCCAGGTTGTACGACCTGACGATCGAAACTTCGAAGGTGCCCTATGAGGCAGCGGCACAGGTTGTCGCCACGTTAGCGCGGGCCAAGGCTGCAGCCTAAGCGCCGGTTACGGACGTTTGAAGCAGCTGGCCCAGATAGGCCTCGGCGCGATCGAGGCGGGACTGCATGCCCCATTGGTTCGCGGGGGCGAGCGGAAGTCCCCAGCCTCGGGCCTCTGCACCTTCGCCGACGATGCTGAGGAAGCCGCTTTCCTCCGGAGACCCCTTGCCGTAGAGGAGGGCCAGCAGGTTGTGGGTCTCGTCCACCCACTGTCCGTAGTTGTATGAGACCGGTCCGCGGCCACGGAGCCAGGGAACCTGGTCCAGTTGTCGCTTGAGTTTTTCGCGCGGTGTGCTCACGAGGTTCAGGCTAGCGAAGGGGGGAAGCGAAGCGCAAGCGAAAGCCCCAGGGATCGCGGATGATGAAGTCGCGGAGGCCGTAGTTGCGATCGGCTATTGGGTGGACGATGGTCATTCCGGCGGCGACGGCGCGATCGTGGATTGCATCCACGTCATCCACCATCACGCGGATGTCGATACCCTCGCCCCGCCCGGAGGCGAGGTGTTGCCTGGGGCCAGCGTAGTAGGCGTCACTCATGAACATGAAGACCGCCGAACCGAGCGCGGTCAGGGCGAATGTCATGGTGTGTGAACTCTCGGGCCCACCGCCCGTCAGGCTGAGAGCCTGATGCCCCGAAGAAAGAGGCTGACCCCCAGAAGTGGGCTGGCCGTGTTCGCTGCGGACGAGACGGAAGCCGAGCTTCTCGGTATAGAAGCGAACCGCTTCGGACACGTCCGGCACGAATAGCTCTACGGCCAGGGGAGCGAACTCCAGGTTAACGCCGGTCACGAGTCCATGAGGTCGCCGTGGGTCCGCGTGTGATCCGAGTGCAGCTGTTCGAAGGCCTCGCGGTAGCGACGGGTAATGATGGAGTTGATAGTGAGGATCAGGGCGTCCTCGCGGTTGTCGGAGTAGTAGTTGTGGCGGCGGCCGACCTCCTCGAAGCCGTACTTCCGGTAGAGGTTGATAGCTGGTTCGTTGGACACGCGCACCTCCAGGGTCATGAGCGGCTGACCTCGGTCCAGGGCGAGTTCGATGGCGGCGATCAGGAGCTGTTCGCCGATGCCCCGGCTGCGGTGGGAGTCGCGCGTGGCGATTGTGACGATATGGGCCTCATCGGGGAGGAGCCAGACGCCGACGAAGCCGACGATCAGTTCGGGGCGCTCCGAAGGCGGCGGGAGATCCGCCGGGTCGTCGCCCTGGACGAGGTGCTTGATCTCACCGAGGAGGCGTCCGATGGGGCCGGTGCCGGGCGCCGCAGAGTTGTCATCGGCGTGCGGGTTGTGCTCGCTGACGACGATGTAGTTGGCGAGGCGGTTTTGCTGGAGTTCGCGGCGGAAGGCGGTGGGAGGCCAGATGGTGGGGAAAGATGCGCGCTCGATCTCCATGACCTGGGGGATGTCCTCCAGGTGCATGGTGCGGACGAGGTAGCGGGCGGCGGTTTTCATGTTGATAACTAGGATAACGGATTGGAGGGAGGCGAGGATTAACAACCTAGGGCGCGAATGACGGGCCACGCTCGCTTAGGCCGGCGCTCTCCTTTACGTGCACGGTAGGCTGCGCGTAGACTTGGGTTTGGTGAGGCCGCTCTAAACCTCCCTAAATCTGTCTATGTACACTATTCGGCTGCTCGGGTTTATTGGCCCCTACAAACGGCGCGCGGCGCTGATGATGTTCTGCATCCTAATGTCCAGTGCGGCCGTGCTGGCCATGCCTCAGCTCATACGCTGGGCGATTGACTACGGGCTGGGGATCGAGAAGCGAGGCGACGCGTACGTGGCGACGGGCGAGGAGTACTACCTTGTGATCGCGGCGTCGGCGCTCGTGGCGGCGGCGGTCGTTAGAGGCGGGTTCGCGTTCGGGCAGACTTTCCTCGGCGAGTGGTTGTCTCAAGGTGTGGCCTACGACATTCGGAATCTCATTTACGACCGGTTGCAGCGGCTTTCGTACGCGTACCACGATCAACAGCAGACCGGCGAGGTGATGTCGCGGGCGACTCAGGACGTGGAGGCGGTGCGCTGGTTCGTGGCGATGGGAGTGATGCGCGGGCTGTACGTAGCGATACTGATGACATCAGTGCTGGCGATCATGATGATCACGAACTGGAAGCTGGCGCTGGTGGTGTGGGCGTTTGTGCCGTTTATCGCCTGGCGGTCGTTGGTGATGGCGTTCACGTTGCGGCCGTTGTGGACGAGCATCCAGGAAGGTCTCGGGAAGATGGCTACGGTACTCCAGGAGGCGCTCAGCGGGGCGCGGGTGGTGAAAGCGTTCGCGCGAGAGGATTACGAGGCCGAGAAGTTCCAGCGAGAAGCCGAGAGCCTGTTCGACATGTCTTATGAGTCGGCGCGGGTGCAGGCAGTTAACGCGCCGGCGATGACGGGACTCTGGATGATGGCGACGGCGGCGACGTTGTGGGTTGGCGCCCGGGAAGTGGCGAACGGGAACCTGGAAGTGGGAGCGCTGACATCGTTCCTGCTCTACCTGACGGTGCTGCAGATGCCGGTGAGAGTCCTGGGCTGGATCATTATGGTGACGGCGCGGGCCAACGTGGCAGGCAAGCGGATATTCGAGATTGTCGACGCGGAGTCGGCCGTTAGCGAGAAACCGGACGCGATGGAGCTGGAGGCTGTGACGGGCCTCGTCGAGTTCCGTGACGTTTCGTTTGGTTACGACGCGGTTAGCGCGGTCCTGCAAGGGGTTGGATTCAAGGCGGAGCCTGGTCAGGTCGTGGCCCTGATGGGCCCAACGGGCAGCGGCAAGACGACGGTGGTGAACCTGATGCCGCGGTTTTATGACGTGACGGGCGGCAGCATCACGATCGATGGGCACGACATCCGGGACGTGACGATCGCGTCGTTGCGGCGGGCGATCGGGACGGTGCAGCAGGACGTGTTCCTGTTCTCGGCAACGATCCGGGAGAACATCGCTTACGGGGCTGTTGAGGCGACGGACGAACGGATCGAGGAGGCGGCGCGGGCGGCGCACATCCACGACTTCATAGTGAGTCTGCCGGATGGATACGACACATGGGTAGGCGAGCGCGGGATCACGCTCTCTGGCGGGCAAAAGCAGCGCGTGGCGATCGCGCGGACGCTATTGATGGACCCGCCTATCCTGATCCTGGACGACTCGACTTCGAGCGTGGACACGCAGACGGAGTACCAGATTCAGCAGTCGATGGCGCTGGTGATGGAGGGCCGGACGACGTTCGTGATCGCGCAGCGGTTGCGGACTGTGAAGATGGCGGACCAGATACTGGTGCTGCAAGACGGTGAGATTGTCGAACGTGGCAAGCACGATGAGTTGCTGGCTGCAGATGGTGTCTACCGGCAGATTTATGACCTTGAGCTTCGGGACCAGGAGGAGGCCCTGGCGAACTACGAACAGCGAGTGGAAGCCGGCGAGCCGGCCGAAGTGGGCGGGAGCTAGCCGATGGGTGGGTGGCATGGCGGCGGCGCTGGTGGTTGGAGCGGTCATGGTCCGGGGGGCAACCGGCAGTCCGATAACCTGAAGCGCAGCGCGGACGGTTGGGACGATGAGGAGCTGGGGAAGCTGTACGACCATGCAGTAGTTCGGCGGCTGTTTCCGTACCTGGCGCCGTTCAGGAAGCACGTGTCGGTCGCGACACTGGCGATGATCGTGTTCGCGATCGTGACCAGGGTGCAGCCGTTCCTTATCGGGATGGCGATCGACAAATTCATCCCGAACGAGGATATGAGCGGGATAACGGCGATCGGGATCACGCTGGTCGTCCTCTCTCTGATTGGGTGGGGCGCTCAGTACGTACAGCAGGTGACGACGGGGTTCATGGGTCACCGGATCCTGCTGCGACTGCGGATGGAGATGTTCAAGCACATCCAGAAGCTGTCGCTGAGCTTCCTGGACCGGAACGAGATCGGCCGTGTGATGTCTCGCGTGCAGAACGACGTGACGGTATTGCAGGAGCTGCTAACGACCGGCTTCTTGACGGTGCTGGCGGACTTCGTTGGGCTGGGGCTGGTGATCTTCTTCCTGATGTATTTGGACGCGCAACTGGCGTTGGTGACGTTTAGCGTCGTACCGGTGCTAGTGATCGTGATGTGGGTCTGGCAGGCGCGGGCGCGTTCGGCGTTCGTCCGGGTGCGGCAGTCGATCGCGGTGGTCAATCAGAACCTGCAGGAGAACGTCTCCGGGGTGCGTGTGATCCAGAGTCTTTCACGGGAGGACGAGAACGCCAAACGATTCGACAAGGTGAATGCCGCGAACCTGAACGCGAACGTGGACGCGGGCCGGGTGACGGCGATGGTGATGCCGGTGGTCGAGCTACTTGTGTCGGTGGCGACGGCTCTTGTGATCGGGTTCGGCGGCTACCGCGTGTTGAACGGCACGCTGACGGTCGGCGTCGTGGTGTCGTTCGCGCTGTATGTGCAGTTGTTCTTCGACCCGATCCGAGACCTGGTGTTGCAGTACACGCAGCTCCAGCGCGCGATGGCGGGCGGACAACGGATCTTCGAGGTGCTGGACACGAAGCCGGAGATCGTGGACGCTGAGGACGCCGAGCGACTCGATACGGTGCGGGGCGAGGTGGTGTTCGATCACGTGGACTTCGCGTACACGGATGACGTGAAGGTGCTGGACGACGTCAGCCTGCACGTAGAGGCGGGTGAAACGATCGCGATTGTCGGTCCGACGGGCGCGGGTAAGAGCACGCTGACGGCGCTCGTGGCGCGGTTCTACGACGTGAGCAGCGGGCGGGTGATGATAGACGGCACGGACATCCGTGGAATCGAGCGGACTTCGTTAGCGCGGCGTCTGGGGATCGTCCTGCAGGATCCGTTCCTGTTCTCAGGGACGGTGCGAGAGAACATTCGGTACGGGCGGCTGGACGCGACAGAGGATGAAATAGAGGAGTCGGCGCGGACGGTGGGGGCGCACGAGTTCAT
>JBDSHD010000082.1:0-4240 GCA_039918655.1 Dehalococcoidia bacterium
GAGCGCGCGATCGAGATAGTTCCGGTAACTCAAGCCCGCTGGCCGGACCTTGAGCGGTTGTTCGGGCCTGGTGGTGCTTCGGGCGGGTGCTGGTGTATGTGGTTCCGGCGGCGATCAAGCGAGTTCACGAGGGCTAAGGCGCACGAGAACAAGGACGACATGCGTGCGCTGGTGGAGTCTGGTGAAGAGCCGGGGTTGATCGCGTACGTCGATGGCGAGCCGGCGGGGTGGATATCGCTCGACCCGCGGGAGAAGTACGCACAGTTGGAGCATTCGCGGTTGTTCCAGCGGATTGACGACCGGCCTGTCTGGTCGGTTGTTTGCTTCGTGATCGGCAAGAGGCACCGGCGGACGGGGTTGTCAGGCCGGCTGCTGGAGGAGGGTATCGAATACGCTCGCGAGCGCGGGGCTCGGACGCTCGAAGCGTACCCTGTGGAGCCGGACGAGGAGTTGACGGGTGACCACGGCTTCCAGGGGATACGATCCGTGTTCGAGCGGACGGGGTTCGTGGAGGTGAAGCGAACGGCTAATGGGCGGCCGATTATGCGCCTGGAGACGTGACTGGCGCTATGTGCTCTGTTGGAGGATCGGCAGGTCGAGGAGTTCGGGGATCCGCGTGATCGAGTAGTCCGGGGCGATGGGGCCGGTTAGTTCCGGTTCGTCGGTGGCGGACTCGACGGGCTCGCCGGCCGGCGGGCGAAACCAGATGGCGGTGAGGCCGAGGGTTTTCGCGCCCTCTACGTCGGCGCGCCAGTTATCGCCGACCATGGCGCACTCGGAGGCTTCGACGTCCATTCGTTCGAGGGCGTACTGATAGATGCGCGGGTGAGGCTTCAGGTAGCCGACGTCGCAGGAGACGGCCATCATCTCAAACAGGGATTCAATGCCAAGTTCGCGGACCTCTTCCAGGAACTTGGGGCCACCGTAGCCCCGGTTAGTGACGGCGGCGATGCGGTAACCTCGGCGTCGCAGTTCTTCAAGTGTCTCGATGACGCCGGGGAAGAGGGCGCGGCCGAGGAACATGCCGCCGAGATTCCATGCTTCCCAGAGTTCATCACCCTGCGCCGGAGTGAGATCAAGGCCGTGCATTTTGGCGATGCGGCGGCAGATCTCGGGGTAGTTGGGGTCTACGCAGTCGCCGTGGAAGGCCTGGTGAGTCTCTTCTTCAATGGCGAAACGGATGTCGCGGCCGAGCATACGGCGCTCGCCGGAGATTTCCTCGCCCCACTCTTTCAGGAGGGCGGCAAGCTGCTTCATGGTCTGGCCGCGAACGATGTCACGAGGCGGCATCTTCGGGAAGTGCCAGAGGGTGTCGCCGAGGTCGAAGAAGACGGTGGAAATTGGCATGACGATGCCTACTCTAGCGAGGTGAATGGCCGTCGGCTAGCGAGAGTGGCTCAGGATTCGAGGATTGTCGTGAGCTGGGCGGCGTGCTCGCGGTCATGCGCGGCGGCGTTCTCCAGGGCCGTGATCGGGCTGAATTCGTCGTGACCGAGCTTCTGGAGGCTGTAGAATTCGTCCTCCGCAATGTCTTTGATCGTGCTGATGAGGGCGTTGCGCCCCTGCTCCATTCGACGGAGAATTTCGTCGATTGGCTGCCCGCCGCAGGCCGGATCGCCCATGGCGGCTCGTTGGCCTCGCGCGGATGCCACGAACATCGACATGTAGTAGTCGTGCTCGATCGCGTGGGTGATCACGCGATGCACAGGCCAGCCACCGCGTTTGACGCGGTCCAGGTCAGCGTCCGCCACGGTGCAGACCACCGAGACAAGGGTGGCGCGAGCGGCGGACATGTCGTTGAGGGCGGCTTGGAGATCTGATTCGAAGGTGGTCACGGGGTATCTCTCCGGAGTGCTTCGTTCATGGCGCCCTGACGGTAGCCGATGAGGTCCAGGGTGACGTAGAGGTAGCCGAGCGTTTTCAGGTGTTCGGACACTTCCTGTCTAAGCGGGAGGAGTATTGCGAGGCCTTCGTCGTCGGTCTCGATGCGGGCGAGGGGGTCGCCGGAGGGGAGGACGTGGTGGCGGACACGGAGCTGGCGCAGGCCGAGGGAGCGGATGTAGGCTTCCGCCTGCTCGACGGTGGAGAGATTCTCGATCGTGACCGGGGTGCCGTAGGGGATGCGAGAGGCGAGGCAGGCCATGGCGGGCTTGTCCCAGGTGGGCAGGCTGCGCTCGCGGGAGAGTTCGCGGATCTCAACTTTGGTGAGGCCGGCCTCTACGAGGGGGCTGCGGACGTTGTGTTGCTCCGCGGCGCGGCGGCCGGGGCGGAAATCGCCGGTGTCGTCGAGATTGCAGCCGTCGACCACCCAGGCGATGGATCTCGACGTGGCGAGCGTCTGGAGCTTTGAGTAAAGCTCGTCCTTACAGTGGAAGCAGCGGTCCGCGTCGTTCTTGACGTAGTCGGGGTCGTCGATCTCGCTGGTGTCGAGGAGTTCGTGGCGGATGCCGATGCGGGTGGCGAGGTCTTTCGCTTCCTGGACTTCGCTTGCGGGCACTGAGGGGGAGACGCCGGTGACGGCAAGGGCGTGGTCCCCGAGCACGTCGTGGGCGATGGCGGCGACGAAGGTAGAGTCTACGCCGCCGGAGTAGGCCACGATGACGGAACCCATATCCTGGAGGATGCTCGTCAGGAGGTCGAGCTTCTGGATGACGGAAGGCGTGTCGATAGCCAAGGCGCTACAGATGATAGCAGGTACGGGGGAGGACTTCCGTGAGCCGGCCTTCCTCCTTACGGCGTGATTGCGATCTTGAGGACGCCCTCAGTCTTGCTGCGGAAGAGGTCATAGGCCTTTGGCGTGTCGTCCAGCTTCATCTTGTGAGTGAAGAGCGCGGAGAGGTCGATGCCGCTGTTCGCCATCAGGTTGCAGAGGTACTCCATGCGGTCGCTGCCGGAGGGACAGAGGGTGGTGACGACCTTGCGGTGGAGGAAGGACGGGGCGAGCGTGGGCATCGACAACTGGGGTGTGAGGCCATAGACGCCGATAGATGAGACGACGCCGCCTCGGCGGATGGAGCGAGTGGCGGCCTCGAAGGTGGCCTGCGTGCCGACGGCCTCGACCGCGACGTCGGCGCCGCCACCGGTGAGGGCCATGATCTCCGTCACAGGGTCCTTCTCTTTGGCGTTGATGGTCACATTGGCGCCGAACTTCTTCGACATCTCGAGGCGGTCGTCCATGGTGTCCACGCCGATGATGAGACCGGCGCCGCGGGCCCGGGCTCCGGCGGTGGCCATGAGGCCAACAGGGCCCTGGGCGAAGACGGCGACGGAGGCGCCGAAGCCGATTTCTGCGCGCTCGATGGCGCCGAAACCGGTGGAGAGGATATCGGAGATGAGGATGGCGTGTTCGTCGCTGACCTTGTCAGGCACCTTCGCGGCGTTGAAGTCGGCGAAGGGGACGACGTAGTACTCGGCCTGGCAGCCGAAGAGGACGCGCCCGCCGCCGGAGCAGACGCTGTGGTCAACGGACATACACTCGTGGCAGCGGCCGCAGCCGACGAGGCAGGAGGAGAGGACGCGGTCGCCCTCCTTGAACTTCGTGACGCCCTCGCCAACGGCGTGGACGAAGCCGACGCCCTCGTGACCAAGGGGGAGGCCCTGTTCGATGACGGAGCCTGGGAAGGCGAAGTTGAGCATCTCGTTGGCGAACTCGTCGACGAAGTGCATGTCGCTGCCGCAGACGGTACACATGCTCATCTTGACGATGATCTCGCCGGGTTTTGGCGTCGGGGCCGGGATGTCCATCATCTCGACCTTGCCGTTGGTGGGTTTGATTGCTGCTTTCATGGGGCGTCCTCCGCTAGGGTTCAGGCTACGGGTTTTCGCGGTTATCTGAGCACAGACTAAGGTAAGGGTCAAGAGAAAGAGTGAAGAGTGAAGAAGTGAAAGTAGTTGGGACGCGCCTCGTCTGGCCGCTATTATTAGGCGATGCAAATAACATCGATTAGCATCGGGAAACTGTTTCGTAGTTTTCGTGTTTTGTGAGATAAGCGGTCAACCGCATCCCGGAAGAGTGAAGAGTGAAGAGTGAAAGGCGCAGAATCCCCACCTCGGTCTCCAGTTCCGCGATGCGTTCGTCACGGCCCGCAGCCTCCACCGCCGCGAGTTGCAGCGCCTGAGTTTGTTTCGTGGGCCGCAGCGAGTTGTTGCTCGACTTCATCGCTGCGCCTGTGCCGTTTTCTAAACATCTGACCTCCTCCTCCGTTGGCGCCTCAGCAGTGAGCTTCGGCCCGCATATCTT
>JBDSHD010000083.1:0-7977 GCA_039918655.1 Dehalococcoidia bacterium
AACGTGCCGAGTGCTGAAGCCGGGAGCGGTGATCGCCGGATCCGATAGCAGGACGTCCTTTCGGTTTCGGCTCTTTCACGTCATGGACACGTGCGTGCCGATTGACGCTTCCTCATTTGGGGAACGGCTCGTTGCGGCTGGTTTCACTGAGCCGTACATAGGCGTGAACGAATACAGCGTTTGGTTCCGCGCCCGCAAGCCCGCCTAAAGAGACGCGTAGATGGCGTCGAACATGTGCTTCCAACGCGGGTCGACGTCTTCCGTAGACTGGCTCATCTGGTTCATGGTGTAACCGATACCGATGCGCGCCGCGGGGTCAGCGTAGCCGAAGGATCCACCCATGCCACCGTGGCCAAACAGAGTGGCGCCCGGACTGAGTTGGTACTCCGGAATATCCAGACCGAAGCCCCGGCCAAAGCGCATCGGATAAAAGAGGACGGCATCCGGTCCGTAGGACTGTTCGACCGTGGCGTCTGCGATGGTATCTGGATGGAGAATCTGGAACCCGCCCAGGTTACCGTCTGTGGCAAGGGCGCCGTACATCCGGGCCAGGGCCCGAGCGTTGCCGTGTCCGTTGCCCGCCGGAACCTCGGCGGCGCGCCACTCACGGGAGTTCATATATAGCGGGTTGAGCAGGGGTTCCGGGGTGATCATGAACGCTTTGAACGAGACGGACGCCGGGTTGAGCATCGCCATTCCGAGCGCGCTATCAGGACTCGGCATTTGGAGGGTCGCCGGGATCATATTGGCGCAACGGCCGTCTATTTCGGGCCCGAAGCCGATGTGAAAGTCGATACCAGTGGGTTCCGCGATTTCGGTCCGCCAGTACGTGCCGATCGACTTGCCGGTGACCCGCCGGACAATCTCGCCGACCAGGTAGCCGAATGTAACCGCGTGATAGCCGTGCTTTGTTCCGGGCTCCCACCATGGTTCCTGGGCGGCCAGTGCATCGACGAGAGGTTCCCACTGGTAGGTGAATTCCCTCGGGATGACGTTGCTGACCGCCGGTAGGCCGGCGCGGTGGTTGAGGATGTACTTCACAGGGAGGTCTTCTTTTCCGGCCTGAGCGAACTCCGGCCAGTACCGGGCGACGGGCGCTTCAGGATCGATCTTGCCTTCTTCGATGAGCCGGTTAGCGCAGACAGCCACTACTCCCTTGGTTGTGGAGTAGACGTTGACGATCGTGTCCTGCTCCCAGAGACGAGTGCGCTGAGCGTCTGCGTGGCCGCCCCAGATGTCGACTACGATCTCGCCGTCGACGACCAGGGCCAGCGCCGCGCCGATCTCGCCGTGGTCGGCGAAATTGGCGACAAAGGCTTCGTGTACTCTCTGAAAGCCGTCCTTGCAAATCCCGTGAATTTCAGTCGCTACAGTGGTCATCTTGTCCTCCGTCGGCGGAACCGACGCTAATGCTACATCTTCAGCGGCGGCTGTGCCCGTACCCGAAGTTATGTGTGGCCGGCGAGAGGTCGCCAATGCTGAAGGGGATTAGCTCCCAAACGATAAGATTGGTTATTCCGTCCCGTCGTTGCAGTTCTCCGAAGACGTCGACAGATTACACAGATAACCCAAATGGGTTTGTTTGGCAAAAACAGCATTTTGGGGCGGTGGGCGGCGTTCTCAAGCGGCGATCCGCTGAACGCTCTAGCCGACTGCGGGCTGAATAGCGACGGGGTTCATGACCCTAGGGTACGGCCGGTGGATGAGGATCGCGGCCAGGCTCAGCACGCCGATCGCCGAGGAGACGAAAAGCATGGTGCCGCCGGGAAGCGAAATGCCGCTCAGGGTGCTGACGAGGTGGTTAACGTAGGAGCCAGTGTATGGCATTGGATCGCCGGCGGAGGTGCGGAGGGTCTCTTCCAGCTCCACGAGAGGGCAGCGCCCAGTCAGCACCCGGCCGACGGCCATTATCAAGATGGAGATGTTGTGCAGGTGCCAGAGGGAGGGTGTGCTCCTGTAGAAGCCCACAAGGGCGAGGATCGTCGATGGAACAACGAGTAAAACGAACATGCCGTGGGTGATATACGCCCCGTCCGCGAATGTTGCTAGCACCAATTTCCTCCCTTGCCGTGAGCGGCTTTACATGCAGGCAGATGATGCCCAGACGGATCGCCGGGCGTCAATCGGGCTTTCTCGTGATGCTAGGTTTGAAACCCGCTCCACGTGACTCCTTTGCGCTATGTTAGGTGTGGGTGCTCCCCACACGCCCGCAATGCGACTCAAGAGATCCTTTCGCTCCGATCCTCCGTCGGCAGTGCCGATCGTCGGCCCCGCCGAAGGTGTGCACCTGAGCGTCGACGATCTGTTGGCGCGCATGGAATCTGGTGCGCGCGGCCTGGCCAGCGAAGAAGCGGCATCGCGGCTGGGGCGATATGGACGCAATGAACTACCGGAACCCGCCCGTCGTCGCGTCTGAGGCTGTTCCTTGACCAGGTGACACACACCCTGGCGTTGCTGCTTTGGGCGGCGGCGGCGCTGGCTTTCCTGGCCGGACTGCCGCAGCTGGGGTGGGCGATCCTCGCGATCGTCATGCTCAACGCCGCCTTCAGCTTCTGGCAGGAGGACCGCGCGGGAGAGGTCGTGCGCGCCCTACGCCGACGAATGCCACTCGCTGCCCGGGTGCTCCGTGACGGGGTTGAGCACCGGGCGGCCGCCTCGGAACTGGTGCCGGGCGATGTGATCGTGCTCCGCCACGGAGACCGAGTGCCGGCCGACGCGCGCGTCCTTGTAGACAGTGGCCTTCGCCTGGATTACAGCATTCTGACGGGCGAATCAGAGCCGGTTCCGCGTTCCGCCGGTTCGGGCGGCGCAACGGAGCTTGCCGACTCCGCCAACTGCGTACTCGCAGGGACAACGGTGATGGAGGGAAGTGCGGAGGCGGTGGTCTTCGCGACCGGAGTGGGCACCGTATTCGGGGGCGTAGCGGCGTTGACGCAGGGCCTGCGGCTGGAGTCGAGTCCGCTCCAGAAGGAACTAGGGGCGACTGCGCGCACAATAGCGGTTGTCGCGGTTGTGGTAGGGCTAATCTGCATCGGCGGAGGTGCGATTTCCGAGCGACTGTCTCAGAGGGACTCATTAATCTTCGGTCTAGGGATTCTCGTGGCGCTGATCCCCGAGGGCCTGCTGCCAACGGTAAGCCTGTCGCTAGCAATGGGGGTCCAGCGGATGGCCGGTCGCCACGCGATAGTGAAGCGGTTGTCGTCTGTCGAGACGCTGGGATGCACGAGCGTCATCTGCACCGACAAGACGGGCACGATCACGACCTCCGAGATGACAGTCCACGAGGTGTGGGCCGGACCCCACGTCGTGACGGTCACCGGCGGCGACAGCCTGCGCGGTTCGCTAAAGGAGGGCGGCGAGTCCATCAACGACGCGAAGCCGGCTTCACTGGAGATGCTGCTGCGCTGTGCGGTCCTGTGCAACGACGGGATCCCGCCGCACCCGCACCGCCGCCGAGCGGGCCTCGGCGATCCCCTGGACGAGGCGTTGCTTGTGCTTGCGATCAAGGCCGGCGTGGATCCCGACGATGAGCGCCACGTATGGCCACGGCTCCGTGAGTTCCCGTTCGACCCGGTACGGCGGCGCATGTCCGCGATCCACGCTAACGATGGCCGCCAGTGGATCTTCGTCAAGGGAGGGCCAGGCGAGGTCCTTGCCCGGTGTTCGCACGAGGTAGCTGACCACGCGCCATCAACGCTCGGCGAGTCCAGGCGAGGAGATACGGGCGCGGACGGACGCCGTGTCAGCGCAAGGGATGCGGCCGCTGGCGCTGGCGTACCGGCAACTTGTCGCAGGCGAGTTGCCGAGAACCGCAGACGAAGCTGAACGAAAGCTCGTCTTCCTCGGGATCGTGATGCTGAACAATCCACTGCGGCCTGAAGTGCCCGGCGCTGTTGCCCGCTGCAAGGCGGCCGGTATTGAAGTCGTGATGCTGACGGGTGATCACGCGCACACGGCAGTTTCTGTGGCGCGTGATGCGGGGATAGACAAGGGCGAAGGATCAGTCGTCACCGGTCAGGACATCGATGCCCTTGATGACGAGGCACTACGAACCCTCCTCAAGAATGAGAAGCCGCGGGTGTTCGCGCGCGTGACGCCATCCCAGAAGCTGCGACTCGTGGAGGCCTACCAGTCACTCGGACACGTAGTGGCGGTAACGGGCGACGGAGTTAACGACGCGCCCGCGCTGCGAGCTGCCGATATCGGTGTCGCGATGGGCCGCCGTGGGACCGACGTCGCCCGGGAAGCGGCGGACATGGTGCTGCTGGACGACAACTTCGCCACGATCGTAAATGCGGTGGAGGAGGGGCGGGCTGTGTTCGACAACATACGCAAGTTCCTGACGTACTTTCTGACCAGCAACGTAGCGGAGGCCGCGCCTTTCGTCCTCTTTGTATTGTTCGGCGTGCCGCTGCCGCTCACCGTCCTGCAGGTGCTGCTCGTCGATCTGGGAACTGACACTCTCCCCGGTCTTGCCCTTGGCGTGGACCCGCCTGCGCGCGGCAGCATGGAACGGAAGCCGCGGGCGATCGGTGAGGGGATCGTGAGCGGCGGGCTACTCGTCCGGGCCCTCGGCTTCCTGGGCATGGCGGCCGCTGTTATCAGCCTTTGCGGTTTCTTCGTGTTCCAGTGGGATGTCACCGGGACGTTCCTCAGCAACTTCGTCGGCGAAGGCCCCACCTACGAGCAGGCGACGACAGTTACTATGGCGGGCATCGTGGCGTGCCAGGTGGGGAACGTCTTCGCCTGTCGCAGCGAACGCCAGTCGGTATTCACAATGGGTTGGAGGAGCAGCCGGTTGATCGCACTCGCGGTCGTGGCCGAGGTTGGACTGCTGGCCGCTGTGGTCGGGATACCGCCCCTTGCTGACACATTCGATCTTCAGCCGATCGACCCGCGCTACTGGCCGATGCTGGCGGTGTCCCCGTTCCTGTTCCTCGCCCTGGAGGAGACCCGAAAACTGGTGGCGGCGAAATTAAGGCAGGCCGCTAACTGAAGCAGCCTAGTTCCCGGGCGATGATGTGCTTTTGCACCTCGCTGGTACCCTCAGCTATCGTGGCGGCGCGGATGTCGCGGTAGTAGCGGGAGACGGGCGTCTCGTCCATGTAGCCGAGACCGCCGAAGACCTGCACAGCGTTGTCAGCGGCGCGCTTGGCCATCTCCCCACAGAACAGCTTGGCCATGGCGGCCTCCTTCGCATACGGCAGGCGGGCGTCGTGCGTCATGCAGGCTTTGTCGCGGAGGAGGCGTCCGGCCTCGATCTCCAGCGCCATGTCGACAAGCATGCCCTGCACGTACTGGAAGCGCGCTATGGGGCGCTTAAAGGCGATGCGGCTCTTCGCGTGAGAGAGAGCGAGGTCGAGGCACTCGGACGCGAGGCCGACGGCCTGCGAGGCGAGGTAGACGCGGGTGATGTAGAAGCCGCCGGCGACGATGGCGGTGCGGCCGGAGCCCCTGCCGCCCAGCAGGTTCATCTCGGGGACGCGGCAGTCGTTGAAGGACAACTCGCGGGTGTCGGAGGAGCGCAGACCCATCTTGCGAAACGGCTTGCTCATCGTGTAGCCCGGCGTGCCTGTGGGGACGATGACGATGCCGAAGCCCTCATCGGTGCGACAGAGAACCATGGCGAAGGCGCAGTTCTCCAGGCCCGGGTTGCTGATGAAGATCTTGCTGCCGTTGACGACCCACTCGTCGCCATCCAGCACGGCGCGCGTCTGAAGGGCTGCGGTGTCCGAGCCCGCGTCCGGCTCAGTGATCGCACCGGCGCTTACGACGTCCCCGGCGATCGTGGCGGCGATGTACTCGTCGCGCCACGCTTCGATCTGCTCGTCCGTGCCGTGGGTCATGGAGAGCGCGCCCTGGATGCCGACCCAGAGGGTCAGGCCAAGCGACATGTCGGCGCGGCTAATCTCCTCGAGCGCGAGGCAGAAGGTGAGGCTGTCGGCCGCGCTGCCACCGAAACGCTCGGGAAACGGCATGCCGGCGACGCCGAGGGCGCAGAGTCGGCGGTAGAGGTCGTAGTCGAAGGCGGATGTGGCGTCGCGCTCCTCGGCGCCGGGGGCGATCTCCCTGCGGGTGAAGTCGCGGACGGTGCGGCGGATGGCTTCCTGTTCGTCGGTGTAGGCGATCACGTTGGTGCTCCGATCGAAGGTGGTCCGAGCACGAGGGTGACGCGGATGGGGCGGGAAGTCAATCGGGCAGAGGTAGTAGTATTACGGCCGACCGAAGACGAAACGAGGACCGACACCATGACTCTGATCGGAAGTTCACTGGGCGAGCTGGCGCGGGCACGAAGCGGACGGCGGCGGCGTGTTTCGAGCTGGGACAGGACGGGCGGGAACGCGGACTACCTCGGCGTTGGGCCGGGGCAGTCCGTGGTTCTGTGTGATATCGCAGGCGCCGGGGTGATCCGGCACATCTGGTGCACGATGGCGGCGCCGCGGAACCCGGTGTATGTGCGGACGACGGTGCTGCGGATGTGGTGGGACGGCGCGGCGACGCCGTGCGTTGAGGCGCCGATCGGAGACTTCTTCGGGATCGGGCACGGGATCGTCAAGAACTTCGTCTCGGCGCCGCTGCAGATGAGCCCTCAGGACGGTCGCGCGTTCAGCTGTTGGTTCCCGATGCCGTTCTCGAAGGGGGCGCGGATCGAGGTCACGAACGAGGCGGACTCCGGGATGATCTTCTTCGTCTACGTGGACTACGAGGAGCACGAGTCGATCGAGGACGACTTGCTGCGCTTCCACGCCCAGTGGCGCAGGGAGAACCCGACGGAGGGCTGGGGCGAGGGCCGTTTCGACGACGACCTGCAGACCGGCGGGAAGATGGGCGAGTACCGCCGCGAGGTGTGGGCGACGCCGAACCTGACGGGCCGGGACAACTACGTAATCCTGGAAGCGGAAGGCCGGGGTCACTACGTGGGCTGCAACCTGAACATCGACTGTTTCTCGCGCCAGAAGAACGACTGGTACGGCGAGGGCGACGACATGATCTTCATCGACGGGGAATCGTGGCCGCCGTCGCTACACGGGACAGGGACGGAGGACTACTTCAACACGGCGTTCTGCCCGCGGCAGGAGTACAACGCCCCATACCACGGGGTGACGGTGTACTCGGGGACGGAGGAATGGCCGTGGAAGGGGAAGAACTCGATGTACCGGTACCACGTGGAGGACCCGATCATGTTCGAGAAGTCGATCCGGGTGACGATCGAGCACGGGCACGCAAACAGCCTGTGGAACGACTACTCATCCACGGCGTACTGGTACCAGGCGGAGTCTCATGCTCCGTTTCCGGGCATGTTGCCGGCGGCGGAGCGATTGCCGCGGGCAGACGTGGAGTAGGGCCTGGCGCCCGTAGTGTCATCCGCTGCGTCCGTAATTGGATTCTCCGAGGCGGGCAGGCGTTCTGCGCGGGATGTCGTAGGGGTGGAGACGACTGCACGTAATGGATTCCCGCCTTCGCGGGAATGACGAGATGACGGGAGGGACGGAGGCAGGGGTTCCGCCGATTCTGGGGCAGGTCACGATGACCTGCAGCTACGGACGCCGGTATGATTGGCGGACGAAAGGGGCGCGACATGAACCGAGAAGAAGCCTGGGAGATCCTGTGCGAGTACACGAAGGGGGAGCCGCTGCGGAAGCACGGGCTGGCGGTGGAGGCGGCGATGCGGGCGTACGCTCGGAAGTTGGGCGAGGACGAGGAGACGTGGGGGATCGTGGGGTTGTTGCACGACTTTGATTTTGAGATGCACCCAACGGCGGACGATCACCCGGCGAAGGGGGTGCCGTTCCTGCGGGAGCGCGGGGTGCCGGAGGAGATCGTGCACGCGGTGCTGTGCCACGCTCCGTACCTGGAGGCGCTGGGTGTAGTGCGCGAGAACGATATGGACCGGGCGATCTACGCGGTGGACGAACTGACGGGGTTCATCACGGCAGTGGCGCTGGTGCGGCCAGGCAAGAGCATCGACGAGGTGGA
>JBDSHD010000084.1:0-2916 GCA_039918655.1 Dehalococcoidia bacterium
ATCCCGACGCCGAAAACTCCCGTGATGTTCGAGACTGTGTCCGCTGCCAGGTCAACTGGCGCCGCACTGGCGCAAGCGTTGAAACCCGTCACCTGCGCGCGTCCGTCCTGGTGGAGGAAAGCTGCGACCGCTATCACCGCCACCAGCAGTGGCAGTGGGCGGAGCCACCGCAAGCCTATCGTAATCATGAATAAACCTCCCTGACCGCACAGGGCCACTCAGTTACATATGAATGCCCGGATGTGATGATTCTCCAATACTATGGCCGTGGTTTAGCAAACAGTCAAGCGATTTTGCTGTGACGTTAACGTTAGATTCAGGGTTCAGGCCGAGGAGCGGGAGCGAGGACCCCTCGCGCGTGGACTGTGCCGCCAGCATCCGGGCACTTATCATCGTACGTAACGTATACGAATGCCGATGCTTTTCAGGTTCACATTTCTCACCCTGCTCCTCGTAGTTGCCGCCTCTTGCAATAGTGGCAGCGACGGCCCGCAATCGGCTTCCGATAGCCCGGCCCCAGCCTCGCTTGAGGAGCAGTTGAAGTCGATCCTGCTGAAGGACGAAGAGGTGCCGGAGGGGCTCGAAGGGGCTGACCTGGCGTACTCAACGAATGAGCAACTGGCGGGGCCGTCTGAAGAGGAGTTGCAGCGCCTCAACGCGCTGGGCAGGCAGCTTGGCGTCGACATCACCTATGTGCCGGTGAGCGACATCCCGGCCGATAGTCCGGCGCGAGGTGGCATCCAGAACTCGGCGAGCGTTTACCTCGGCAATTCCGGATCAGTGGCGGCGTTCAAAGTGCGTTCGGAGGCGGCGCGCACCAACGATTGGCCCGCAAACTACACTGATCTAACGGACGTCAAAACCACTGAGATGGACCGCCAGATAGCTGACGAGACCTACTGGTTGCGCGTGACGGGCCTCGACAAGTGTGACGAGTCTACGGCGACGCCCGGTGTCTCACCCACGCCGACATGTCCGCCCGCGCGGCTCGCGGTGATCGATCACATCCTCATCCGCTCCGGACGCACCTTCGTCTACTTGATGGTGGCGTCGGACGTTGCGGCCAGCTCGCCAGACGACGTATTCGCGGTGGACATCGAAGGGTGGGCAACGGCCGTGGCCTCCCGTGCCTCCCAAACGTTTCCGCCTGCCGGACGCTGACCGGCTGGCTGCAACGATGGGTCCATATAATTACTCGTAACCATACGGTTGCGTTCTGATTGGCAGACATGACACGAATCCTACTGGTAGAAGACGATCTGGATATCGCGGACTTCGTGCGCCGGGGACTGATCTACAAGGACTACGAAGTCGATGTGGCGCACGACGGCGAGGCGGGACTGACGGCGGCGCGGGATCGTCCGCCGGACCTGGTGCTCCTGGACCTGATGATCCCGAAGGTTGATGGCGTTGAGGTCTGCCGGCGACTGCGCGCGGCCTCCAGTACGCCAATCATCATCCTGACGGCGAGGGACTCCGTTGAGGATAAGATTCGCGGTCTCGACGCGGGCGCGGACGACTACGTAACGAAGCCATTTTCATTCGACGAACTCCTGGCCCGCGTGCGAGCGGCTTTGCGCCGCCACGAGCCGGAGGACGAAATAGTCCAGGTCGGCGACCTTACGATTCAGCCGGCAAGCAGGGGGGTCACGAGGGGGTCGCGGGAGATCCCCCTTACGGCTCGGGAGTACGAACTGTTGCTCTTCCTGGCGCGCCATGCCGGTAAGGTGATGGACAGGAACACGATCTTTGAACAGGTCTGGGGCTACAGCTTCGACGTTGAGAGCGACACCATCAAGGTCTACATCCGGTACCTGCGGCGCAAGTTGAACGCGGAGGGGGAAGCGGACCTTATCCACGCTATACGGGGTGTGGGCTACATGCTGAAGGCATGATATGGGGAGCGAAGTATCGGCGAAGGCCCGGATGGCCCTGCGCTGGCGTCTTACGATCTGGATCGCGCTCGCGTTCTCTTTCGCCGTTGTTTCTGTCTTCCTGGTGGTGTGGCTTGCCGTCACACGAATCCTGGAAGACGACATAACAGATGGGTTGAACCGTAACTACGAGAACGTGTTCGGCAGGGCTATCCTGTCCGACAGTGAAGATTACGAGCAGCTTGTGCAGGCGTTCCCATTCCCTGTTGCAATCTATGATCCGTCCGGCACGTTGATTGCGGCAAACGCAGATGCTGATCTAACGGAGATGCAGCTTTCAGAAGAGGACGCCGTACGTATAACGGTCGAGCGGAAACCGGTAGAGGAAACCATCGTAATAAGAGGCGAGCGCTTCCGCGTCCGTGCCGCGAGTTTGCGTGGTCAGACCGATGTGTTTGGAATCGTGCAGGTCGGGCGCAGTACTGAAACGGTTCAGGATGTGCGCGACACGATGGCGCTGATCCTCTTGATTGGGGGCGTAGCCTCGCTCATCGCGGTCTCAGTGGTGGGCTATGGGCTGGCGCGATCAGCACTCCGCCCGATCGAGAAGATCGCGCGGACGGCCGGTGAGATCGAGGCATCAGACCTTACGCGGCGCATCGGCGCTCGGAGGGAGCCGGCGGAGGTTCAGCGCCTTTCCGATACGTTCGATGCGATGCTGGCGCGCCTGGAGACTGCGTTCTCGCAGCAGCGGAACTTCGTTATGGATGTCTCACATGAGCTACGGACACCGCTGACGGGGCTCAGGGGCAACCTCGACGTGATGTTAATGGACTCTTCGCTTGATCAAGAGACCCGTCAGCAGTTGGAGAAGATGTCTTCGGAGGTGTCACGCTTGATCCGTCTGACCTCCAACCTGCTCTACCTGGCGCACGCGGAGGCGGGGCGGGACATTGCCCGGCGGCCGGTGGATCTGGACGATCTCTGTCTTGAGGTGGTGCACCAGGAGCGGAATGTCCGATCAGACGTCAGCCTGCGCCTG
>JBDSHD010000085.1:0-4750 GCA_039918655.1 Dehalococcoidia bacterium
GCCCTCCAATGGCGCGGAAGCCGCGGCCGGCCGCCATTCGTTCAACCTCTTCGCCTGGGAACTCCGTCATCTCCCGGAGAAATGGTTGTATAAGGTCGGCGATCTCGTGTCAGATCATAGTCAGGGGCTTGATGCCGACCAGAGCGTGGTCCGTTACTTCACCCTGGTGGACGAGATTCGGAACCTCGAGCGCACGGATCCCAATTCCCCACGGCTCGCCGCTGCAGAATCGGTGCGCGCCGACCTGGAGAACACCGTCGAGGACATCATCGAGGGCCGCGTCACCTCGGTGCTCAAAGACGAAGGACTCACCATCGGCCCACCCCCGTTCACGGACATGCAGACGATCTTCCCGCCGGTCGACTTCGAACTGGACACGCCCCCACGCGTCCTCGTTATCTCCCCACGGGAACGCATCTCCCGCGATGACGGATATCTCCTCACACCCGGCCTCACCCGTGACACCATTAACGGCATCGAACAGAGTGTGGAATCACGCGACGGCGTGTCCGCGCTCGTCGTGCAAGCGGGCGGCGTTGCCACCTACCCGAGTGTCATCTCTTCCTCACGGGACTACGCTGGTCTCGTGGACACGGTCTTCCATGAATGGATCCACCAGCACCTCATCATGTTTCCGTTGGGTCGGAGTTACTTCAATGGGGGCGAGGCACAGACCCTTAACGAGAGCGTGGCCAACATCGCCGGCCGCGAGTTGGCAGCGGTCTACCTCGCAAGGTACGGCGATCCAACCGAGGATCCCGATGAGGTACCGTCGGCGAGTCCGGAGCCTTCGGGTTTTGACTTCCGAACGGAGATGCGCGCCCTGAGGCTAGAGGTCGAGGATCTTCTGAATGCGGGCAATATCGAGGACGCGGAGACGCTGATGAACAGAAAACGGGACGAGTTCGAAGATCAAGGGGTGTTCATTCGCCGCATCAACCAGGCTTACTTCGCGTTCTTCGGCTCGTACGCGGACACCCCTGCCTCGATTGACCCCATCGGCCCGAAACTCGAGGCGCTCTACAAAGACAGCGGTTCACCAGGGGAGTTCGTTCGGCGAGCTTACGGGATCACGTCGACACCGGATCTTGATCAGGCCCTGGCCCGCTCAGACTGAAGTAGGGGTACTGCCGCGAGGGTCATCGATACTGTTGCGGTCAACGTCGTAGTCGAAATCGACCACTGTGACGCGTTCGTCCACTTCGAGCAGGGGGCGAAGCCGCCTCACCGCCTGGTTGTGCAGGAGACGCTCCCACCAGTGGTGCGCCTTGAATCCGGGCAGTATGACGGTTATCCGCTTATCAGGCTCCGTCCGCTCCAGTAACTCCATGTAGGCCATCATCGGCGCCGCGAACGCCCTGTAGGGCGAATCGATGATCAGCAGTGGAACGTCAGGCGCCACGCGTTCCCATTGCCGCCTGAACAGCTCGGCCGCTTCCAGATCGCCGGTGAGGTGAACGGCCGTCACATTGGCCGATATCGCGCGGGCCATACCGATCGCGCCTATGCTCACATGATTGAGGCCATCGATCGGCACGATCACGTGGTCACGGGCGGCCTCACGGGGCGACGCACCGGGAACCCCTCTGGACGCTTCGTCCTCGGAAATCGCCACCACCCGTTCATACCAGTCGTAGTGACGCCTGATAAGCAAGAATAGGGTCACAAGAACACCGACCATCACCAGCGAGATCCAGGCTCCCGGAAGAAACTTGGTCGCTCCGATGATCACTGCCACGATCCCGGTTGCCACCAGCCCAACGAAGTTTAGCGCGATGCTCCCCTGCCATCCCTGCTCCCGGTGCAGCCACCAGTGCTTCACCATCCCGGCCTGGGACAGGGTGAACGCGATGAACACACCGACGGCATAGAGCGGGATCAACTTCGTCACCTGCGCATCGTAGACAACGAGCAACACAATCGCGATCACGGCCAGCAGGAGGATGCCGTTAGAGTACGCAAGACGGTCGCCCCGAAAGGCAAACTGGCGCGGCATGTAACGGTCACGCGAGAGGATCGCGGAGAGCAATGGGAATGCGTTGAAGCTCGTGTTCGCGGCAAGGAAGAGGATCATCGCTGTGCCGGCCTGGAATGCGTAGTACAAAGCATTCTGCCCGAGGATCGTCCGGCCCATATCGGAGACCAGCGTCTCCTCCTCGTTCGGCACAAGACCGAAACGGCTACTGAGGAAGGTAATCCCAAGAAAGAGGAAGACCCCGATCGCCGCCATGGCGACCATGGTCTGGCGCGCGTTATCAGCCTCAGGTTTCTTGAACGAGGGCACGCCGTTCGCCATCGCTTCCACGCCAGTAAGAGCGGACGCACCGGACGAAAAAGCCCGCAAGACCAACCACAGAGTCACACCGCCGGTAGCCAATTCCTCAAGGCGCTCCGGGTGGTCGGGAGGCGCGGCCTCGGTCAGACTCCCCGGGGCATCGCCGACGATGACGCGTACAACCCCGTACGCTATCGTGCCCGCCATCATGACGATGAAGAAGTATGTTGGCGCCGCGAACAACGTACCCGACTCCCTGGTTCCCCTCAGGTTCCCGAAGACGAACGCCACGATTATGGCGATAGACATGGGCACTCGGTAATCGAGAAGGCCGGGGGCGGCTGAGGTGATCGCTGCCACTCCCGCAGCCACACTGACGGACACTAGAAGCGTGTAGTCCACCATCAGGGCACCAGCTGCGACCAGTCCCGGTAACCGGCCCAGGTTGTCGTGCGACACGGTGTAGGCCCCACCCCCATTCGGATAGGCCTTGATGGTCTGCCGGTACGATACCGTCACCAGGACCAGAAGCGCCGCAACCGCGACGCCAATCGGGATCAAGTAATCGAGTCCGGCCATCCCCGCAACCGCCAAGATGATCAGCGCCTCCTGGGTCGCGTAGGCCGATGACGAAAGGGGGTCGGAGCCGAGGATAGCGAGCGCCTTCAGCTTTGTGAGCCGTTCGTGCGCAGCCTGAGCCACAGCCAGTGGACTGCCCAGCACCACACCCTTCACCCTGTGCAACGCCGCCTCCAGCCTTCCAGTCGGGCGGCTTGCCTGGCGAGTGGCGGTGATTACGTGCGGAGCCGATCGCTCGAATCGTCGTTGTCCCGGCACCACCCTCAGGTAAGGGCTGCGCGAGGTCGCACCGTACCTCACCTCTCGCAGTTCGAGTTCGAGGCCTGAGTATCTCGATCCTCGATCCTGG
The DNA here is from genome assembly GCA_039918655.1 of Dehalococcoidia bacterium. GTDB lineage: Bacteria > Chloroflexota > Dehalococcoidia > SM23-28-2 > RBG-16-64-32 > DATKKM01. The sequence continues at coordinate 3,204 of JBDSHD010000085.1, forward strand.
CGGGGCACCACGATCCGCTCGCGCTCTTGAGGAGTAGGCTCTGGTGTCGGTGTCGGTGTCGCTTCAGGCGGATCTTTTGGAGTGGGTGTGGTCGCCCCTACCGGCGGTGTTGCCGAATCAGGCTCGACATCTCCGGGCGCTTGTCGTGGACGGCGAAAGAAAGATCGCGGGCGTTGCTGGTCTTCCACTAGGCGTCCCTCATGTGCTGCTGGAGATCAGGCTAGCACCAGCACGCTCAGGCTGCCACACCATGGGAATATATCGTTAGTCGCCGCCACCACCCGGAATGACCAGCACCGTACCCGGCGTCAACGGAGTGTCGACGGTGATCCCATTGAGCCTCGCCAGGTCTTGCGGTTTGACATTGAACTCCGCCGCCACGCTCGCAACCGTGTCCCCTTCGCGCGTCGTGTAGTAGAAGACGCTAGGCGTCGTCGGTGTCGGCGCCGGGGTCGGTGTCTCAGTAGGAACAGCCGTGACAACCGGTGTCGGTGTTGCTGTTGCCGTGGGGAACACGGGCCCCCGTGGTGTCGGTGACGCGGTCGTGCCTCCTGGCACCCCCGAAGGACCACGGCAAACCCCGTTTTTCATGGTCGGCGTATCTTTACGGAACACCTCTTCACGCCCGCCGCACGGCAGAGACACTACGTCCTCAGGAGGCTTGAAGTCGACCGGCTTGATCTTCAGATACCCGTGCGCTTCCGTCCCGAATCGCTTCCAGATCGGCCCCACTCCCACGGAGGAGTACGTGCCCGGGGCCATCGGGGTGTTGTCGGCGTTGCCCATCCAGACGCCAATCGCCAGATCCGGCGTGTAGCCCATGACGACACCGTCCCGGTACTCTTCGCTCGTGCCGGTCTTGATCGCCGCGGGCCGGTCGATCGTCAGGCGGCTCCAGTTGATCGCTTCTTTCGAAAGGATATCTGTGACCATGTAGGCGTGCGCTGGGTCAACCACCGGCTCTTCCTCGGGCGCGCCGAACTCATACAACAGATTGCCAGCGCTATCCGTGATCTTCAGGACTGATACCTGGTCGAGCTTCCGAAAACCGCTTGGCAGGTCCTCTGAGGTCGGCCGGCCTCGCATCACCCCGTTGTTAGCAAGCACGGAAAATGCAAACGTTTGGTCCACCAGCTTCACTTCGCAGGCGCCCAGCGTGATCGTCGGCCCGCAGTCCCCCTGGCGCAGGTCGGTGATGCCCATCCGGTGCGCCAGGTCGCGCATCCGGTCCTCGCCGACGTCCATCAACGTCCTTACCGCCGTGGTGTTCACGGACTCTGACATGCCCTTGCGCACGGTGATGTTTCCCAGGTGGCTGGAGTTCCAGTTGTTGATCTGTTTCTTGCCGGATCCGACGTTGAGATAGAGAGGCTTGTCTTCCACGAACGTCGATGGTACCCAGCCGTCCTCAAAAGCCTTGAGGTACGTGAACATCTTCATGGTGGAACCGTGTGACTGTAGCGAGGAGGCGATGTCCACACTCCCATCGATATCCTCGCGGCCGTAGGCCCGGCTCCCGACATAAGCCAGCACTTCACCTGTCGCCG
>JBDSHD010000086.1:0-4327 GCA_039918655.1 Dehalococcoidia bacterium
TCAAGTCGTTCAGTGTGTCTGTGAGGTCGCTGCCAGCACCCGATGGCGCCGTGGTGTAGAGCTCGGTGCGGTTACAGGTGGAGAGGATGGCGACGCTGGAGCCGCGTTCCTTGAGGGCGAGGACGGCGTCGCGCGCTTCTTGAGCGGTGAAGGCGAGGCGTTCACGCTCTTCGACAGGCGAAGTGACGTGGTTGAGGCCAACGCAGGTCACGAGGGTGTCAGTCATGCGTTGGCCGTTTCTCCTGATGGTGAGAGGAGGAGGTTGAGGATTCGCTCCTTTGCACCTGCTCGGTCCCCATCCTTAATGAGCTTCTTGGCAATGCCGTCGAGGGCCGCGTTCCAAATATCGCTTCCGTTGCGAGCGCAGCGGGGGCAGTCGGGAACGACCAGTGTGCCCTGCTCGCGGAATTCGCGCCTGATCTCGGCGGCGAGGTCCAGGATTTCGGCGTCTTCGTCAGTGAGGAACTCTTCGATATCTTCGCGGATCTTGCGGGCCATTGCGGGCGAGGTGCCGCTGGTGGAGATGGCGACGATGATGTCCCCCTTACGGACGATGCCGGGCATGATGAAGTCGCAGTTGGGGACATCATCAACGGCGTTGACCCAGATGCCGCGCTCACGGCCTTCCTGCCAGGCGCGCTCGTTGTCCTTGCGGTCGTCAGTAGCCACGAATGCCAGTTCGTAGCCTTCGATGTCACCGGGTTCGTATTCACGTTTGATGTGCATGAATTTGCCCGCGTCCTTGAGGACCTGCATTTCGGCGTTGAGTTCAGGCGAGACGACGGTGACCTGGGCGCCTGCATCCAGAAGGCCGGCTATCTTCTGGTGGGCTATCGTCCCGCCGCCGATGATGACGACGGGTTTTTCGTTGATGTCGAGAAATACGGGGTAGTAGCGCATTGGTGGGCTGATGCTAGCGCCTGGCGGCGGCGACCAGTCCGGCCTCTTCGTAAGACTCGGCGATGGAGATGAGTACATGGTCGCCGAGGTTGGTGAGGAGCTCCCAGAGCTCGATGGCCTGATCAAGTGTGAGGTCGTTCTTCTGGGCCTCTTCCATAGCGGTCTCATCGAGGGTCTTGCGGAAGAAGGTGAAGCCTTCGATAGCGTCGTGTAGGCTGAGGCCGTCGCGGACGAGGAGGGTGCCGTACTCGCGAGCGATGTCGCGGGCTTCTTCGAGTAGATGAGGTCGGTTGGAACCACGGGCGAGGTACTCGGACACGAGGGAGACGAGGCGGCGGCCGAGGGGGCGCATGGTCTCACGGTCCTCGTCCGAGAGGTTGGAGTACCAGTGTGCGGGGTGACTGCGTCCGCGCTGCAGGCGGCGGCGGATCCGGGCGAGCGCGAGGTTGCTGATGGCGTTGTAGGGCTCACTGACCGAGGGGAGCTGGCCGGCCATCAGGACGTGCAGGTCGCCCTCGGAAAAGCGGCGGTGACCGCCGGGTGTGCGGAAGGACCGAACGTGGCCGGCGTCGGCCCAGCGGCGAAGGGTGGACTCGTTAACGCCGAGGAGTTTGCAGGCCTGACCGAGGGTTATCCAGCGCGTGGCGTGGCTATCTGATTCATCGCGAAAGCGACCGTTCATGGGCGAACCTCACTAAATTTGTCGAATTGGAAGGGCTTGGGGCGCTCTTCTGAGCAAGATTCTAGGCTTACGGGAAGAGTGTTGTCAACGAGATTTGGGGCGATTCGGCGAAGATTTAGCGAGCCCCGTCGAGCGCCATCTGGGTATACGGGAGGAGCGTGTTGATAACATCCACGCGGGAGTCGTGATGCTTGGCGAGGCCGCTGAGGAGGCCGGTGGTGCGCATGATGAGGAGAAGTTCGCGCGGGATGTCGACGACGGGGTTGGCGCGGACGACCTTCGCCATGCGGTTGTTGGCCTCGGCGACGAGGTCAGGGTCAGCGTAGGCGGTGCCGGGGCGGGCGGTTTCCATGAAGCTGCGTCCGAGTTCGATGTAAGTGGTTGGATCGCCCGGATTCTTAACTTTGACACCCATCTGCTTGAAGGCGTCGATCATGGCGACGATGTCACCGCGGAGCATGGCGTTGGTCATGCGGGCGTAGTTCAGGCGGAAGGCATCGTCGTACTTGCGGCAGAGGCCGAAGTCGAGCATGACGAGGACCGGGCTGTCATCGGTTCCGCGCTGGACCAGGAGGTTGCCGGGGTGCGGATCGGCGTGGAACATGCCGTGCAGGAAGAGCTGCTCGCAGTAGGCGTTGGTGACGAGCTGCGAGACGGCCTGCTTGTCGACGCCGAGGCGCTCGATGGCAGGGACATCGGCTATCTTGGCGCCCTCCATGAATTCCATAGTGAGGACGCGGCGCGTGGTGTACTCCCAGTAGATGCGGGGGACGATGACGTCCTCACGGCCCGCGAAGTTACCGGCTATGATCTCGGCGTTGTGCCCTTCGTTGATGAAGTCGAGCTCCAACGGCACATTCTGGGAGATCTCTTCGATGATCGGCGCGAAGTCAAGGTTGCGCTCGAAGCGGGCGAGGATTCGCAGGAGCAGGCGCACGTTGCGGAGGTCGTTCGCGACGATGTCCTGGATGCCGGGGTACTGGACCTTGACGGCGACGGTGCGGCCGTCCTTGAGCTGGGCCTTGTGGACCTGGGCGAGAGAGGCGGACGCGATCGGCGTCTCATCGAAGGCGGCGAAGATGTCCGCTAGGGGCCGGCCGAGAGCACGCTCGATTCGGCGCTTGATGACCGGGAACGGTCGCGGCGGGACGGCGTCCTGGAGGCGGGACAGGACCTCGATGTACTGCTCCGGGATGAGGTCGGGGCGGGAGCCGATGAGTTGTCCGAGCTTGATCAGGAGTCCCTGGCGGCTGACAGCGACGTGGTAGTAGCGCTCGGCGGACCACGAGTGGTGCCGGTGGCGCTTCTCCTCGGCGGAACCGGGATCGAGGCCGAGCTTCTGTTCGCGGAGCGTGATGAGCTTGTAGCCGCCGTATACGGCGGCGGCAAGTCCGCCAACGGTCACGAAGCGGTCGAGGCGATCGGTGAGGCGCATGGATTCATTATGGGACTTTGCGAACGGGGATGCGTGACGGCTAACTGCGCCATCTGGGCCTTGCAACCGCCTTGCGATGCTGTTATTCGTTTGGTGTGAGCAAGAAGCCCACACTATGGCAGTTGGAGCCTCATACGGCGGCGAAGCATTCAATTCTGCGGCGCTACCTAGACGCTTGGTTTCCTATCCTGACTTCCTGGGCGGGACGTGTCGTCTTCGTTGATGGATTCGCCGGTCCGGGTGAGTACTCAGGCGGAGAACGAGGATCACCGCTGCTAGCGCTGGATGCTGCTATTCACCACACGCAGGACTTCTCAAAGAACGAACTCATCTACTTGTTCATAGAGGCTGAACCTGCGTCCTACCAGCACCTAGACAACTTACTTAAGACCACTGAGGTGCCAGCGTTCATTCGGTGGCAGGCAATCCCGGGGAACTTCGCAGAGCGAATGACTGAAGTACTGGATGCCGTTGAGGGAAAAGACAAATCGCTGGCTCCAGCATTGATTCTGATCGATCCGTTCGGGTTTTCCGGGTTGCCTATGGGGCTACTCAAGCGCCTCGCCAAGCACCAACGAACCGAATTCATCATTTCGCTGATGTATGAGTCGATAATCCGTTGGCGAGGTCAACCCCAATTGGAAGGCACTCTCGATGACCTGTTTGGGTCAAAGGAGTGGAGAAGAGTCGACAATATGCCTTCGCCGGCTGACCGTAAGGCGTTCTTGCTGACTTTGTATCAGAGTCAGTTGAAAGAAGCGGGGATGACCTACACCAGAGCTTTCGAGATGCGTGACCATGGAAACCGGACGGAATACTACTTGATTTTCGCTACACACAGTTTGAAAGGCCTAAAGGTCATGAAAGGTGTGATGTGGAAGGTGGATCCAAGCGGTCAATATCAGTTCTCGGATGCTACAGTCTCGGCGCAACTGACGCTATTTCAACCGACGCCGGATTTCAGCCAATTGCGCCAGCTAATCCTTGATCGATTCGCGGGATGCGAGGTGTCAATTGAGGTGATCGAGGAGTTTGTGTTGGTAGACACAGCATTCCGCGAAACGCATTTCAAGAAGCAAGTACTGGCGGACCTGGAGAAGTCGGGGAGTCTGGAAGTGGTCAAGAGTGACCGGAGCAAGCGGTACGCTTACCCCGCAGGCACCGTGATTCGATTCGGCTGACCAGGGAAGCCGTCCCACGTTCGGTTGCCGAGTCGCCGCCCAGAGCCTTTCTTGCCCACACGCCGCCCGGTTTCATCAAAAGCACCCCATTGCTTGAAGAAGAATGGTACTCGTTGGACACCGCACTGA
>JBDSHD010000087.1:0-3158 GCA_039918655.1 Dehalococcoidia bacterium
GGTCGGGCGTTATGCCATTGGGGTGACGCCGGTTGGGGTGAACTCGTACGCGACGGAAAATACCGCGACGGCCGCTACTCGGACGATCTAGTGGAAGCCTGCGTGAAGTTGCTTTCCGAATGGGATCCTCAACCTGTGCCTAAATGGGTGACTTGCGTTCCTTCGCTCAGACACGCTCACCTGGTGCCGGATTTCGCCGCTCGCCTGGCTGAGCGACTGGGCCTTCCTTTTCAAACCGGACTAAGGAAGTCCGAGGAGCGCCCCCAACAGAAGAACATGGAAAACAGCACTCAGCAAGCGCGTAATATCGATGGTGCGATGGCGGCGATTCCGGGGGGAGTCCTCAGCGGTCCCGTGCTGCTGGTTGATGACATAGTTGACTCGAGGTGGACGATGACGGTGGCGGCCTATGTACTGCGGGAGCATGGGAGCGGCGAGGTGCACCCTCTTGCCCTCTCCGTGGCAGGTAAGCACGAATGAACCGCGACCTGTCTCCGAATACCGAGATCGCCCTTCTACTGACGGCGCCGCTAATGCTTGGAAAGAGGGGGGAAGACGCGCCCACGCTCACCGCGGGTCAGTACAAGCGCCTGCTTAGCTCACTTCGCGACAGGGGCCTCCAGTTGGCTGAACTCCTGACTCCGAGCGCGCCGGAAATACTGAAGGATATACAGTGGGACGTGGAATCGGAGCGCATTCAACGCTTGCTGGATCGTGGTTTTCTGATGAGCCAAGCGGTGGAGCGCTGGCGCGCGCGTGCGATCTGGGTCATAGGTCACGATGACGAGGGCTACCCACCTCGACTGCTGGAGCGACTGGGGGATGATGCCCCGTGCATCCTGTACGGATGTGGCGAACCGAGCATTCTCAATGCCGGCGGGTTGGCTGTTGTGGGATCCAGACACACAACCGATGATCTCTTGAATTACAGTATGGAAGTGGGGCGGCTTGCCGCCGAGGCCGGCGCATGCGTGATCTCGGGTGCGGCGCGGGGTATCGACCAGGCCGCCATGCGAGGCGCGATTGAGGCGCGTGGACGAGCGGCCGGAGTAGTGGCAGATACGCTCGAACGAGCAAGTACCATCAGGGAGAACCGAGACATTCTGATGGACGGGCGGCTGGTGCTCGTTTCCCCATACGAGCCGCTAGCTGGATTCAATGTCGGCAATGCCATGCAGCGCAACAAGGTGGTGTATGCGCTGGCTGATGCGGCCCTGGTTATCAGCGCCGAGTACGAGAAGGGTGGGACGTGGGCAGGCGCCGTTGAGCAACTGGGGCGTCTCAGGCTCGTTCCTGTCTATGTCCGATCGGGCAACGGATCGGAGAAGGGACTGGAGTCCCTTAAGAGGAAGGGCGCCTTACTGTGGCCTGACCCGCTAACCGCGGACGAACTGGCGGGAGTCCTGGCGGGCGATCCGTCCTCCGAAGTGGCTGTGGGTCAGATGACGATGAATTTGTCTATGGTACGGGAGGAGCGCTCAGAGTACGGGGACGAGGCGGATCGAAATGACTAATGGAGCGTAGTTTTAGCCGGGCAGGCCACCCCAGATGCAGGCAGGCCGTCGAGCTACTGCCCCTACGCCGTTAGCTGGCGGTACAGTGTCGTGATGCGGCTTGGCAAGGACTCGATGTCCGGGACTACCTCATAACCTATATCCTCGCACATGGTCTTGAGGTAGTCGTGGCCGTAGCGGTCGACGGTGAGGCAGAAGGGGGTGATGCCCTTGCGCTTCGCCTCCATGAGCGCCTGGTGGGTGTCGTGGATGGCGTACTCCTTCTCCGTACGGTCGCGGCCGTAGCCGTGGTCCTGCGGCCGCCCGTCCGAGACGAGGAAGAGGATGCGGACCTTGGAGTCGTGGGCCTCGAGCTTGGCGGCGGCGTGGCGGATGGCGGGGCCCATGCGGGTTGAGCGGACGGGCGCGATCTTGTCGATGCGCTTCTTGATGGTCTCCCCAAACTGCTCCTCGATGTCCTTCACGACGTAGAACTCGACGTTGTCGCGGCCGTAGCCGGAGAAGCCGTAGATGCCGTAGGCGTCGCCGATCGTCTCCAGCGCCTTGATGAGGAGGACGATGCTCTCCTTCTCGAGGTCGATGATGCGCTTGGGCGGGGTGAGCAGCTCCTGGGCGCGGCGGGCCATCCACCAGGAGAAGTAGCGGCGGGGGTCGTCGTCGAAGTCGTCCTGGTGAGGCTTGCGCTCGTGCTTGGCGATCTCCTCGTCGGTGGAGGCCGACATGTCGAGGAGGAAGGCGACGCCGACGTCGCGCTCGATCTTGTTGCGCCGCCAGTAGATGCGCTCGTTGGGGGTGACGCCGGCGCGGCGGTCGATGGCGTAGTCGATGACGGCGTCGATGTCGATGTCCTCACCGTCGTAGAGTCGCTTGATCTTGCGGAAGGTCTCCGGACGCAGCAGCTCGAAGTGGCGGCGGGTCTCGGCGACGAGGGAAGCGTAGCGCTCGAGGGTCTGGTCGAAGTAGGCAGGCGAGCCCTCGCCGACGGTGTACTCGACGATGCGGCACCAGCGGGGGCGGTAGTCACCGGCGCGGAAGTCCCACTCGTCGTAGAAGAAGTACTTCGGCTCGTTCGGCAGCTCCTGCTCGTCGTCCTCGGTGCTCATGCCGGTGACGGGCTGGCCGTCCTTCATCGGGATGGGCTGCGGCTCCTTCTGCTGGCGCTCCTGGTTCTGCTGGTTGATCTCCTTGATGAGGTTCGTGAGGAAGAGCTCGGAGGACTGGGTGAGGTCGGCCTCGGCCATGTCGGCGATGGTGATCTCGACGCTCTTCTCCAGCATCTGCTTGAGCTGCTCAGGCGAGATGGGCGAGGCCTGCTCCTTGTCCTGCCGCTGGTTGCGGAGCTTCATCAGGAGCTGGACGGTCTCCGGTTTGAAGTCGCCGCGGAAGTCGACGGGCTGGGGGCTTTCGTAGGGGACTTCTTCGCCCTGGGGCATCTCGACGTCAGAGTCGCCGCCGGCCTGCCCGGACATGGGACTGACCTGCATCGTGTCGCCATCGAACTCGGTCCACTCGTCCGGATCCATCTCCGGAAAGAGATTTGGGATGCGCTGGGCGATTCGGTAGAGGCGGAGCGTGGCTTCGGCGGCGTCCTCGACGAGGGCGTGGGGCTGCTGAAGGACGCGGATGACACCCACGGCTTCCTCG
>JBDSHD010000088.1:0-7875 GCA_039918655.1 Dehalococcoidia bacterium
GTCCTCTGAGGTCGATTGTATTGGTCGATCACGCGCATCATGAAGCTCCCACCGTCCCCGGTTTGTTGACGGTGGTTAGTCCGCGAACGTGAGGCTGCCGACAACGCCCTCCACCTGGCGGAAGTAATCACCGTACTCGGCAGTGGGGGCGCGGATGCCGAGGATGAGGGGACCGTCGGGGTGGTCGATGATCACGATGTGGCCCTTCTCGCCGGGGGCGAGGGAGTAGGTGTGTTCCGCGGCGGCGACCAGGGGCAGGCGGCCGTCCTGGAGGGCTGCTCCTTCCGCTACCCGCACCTCCATCTGGTGGGCGGCGCGGTTCCCTACCTGCAGAGAGGAGGGGTTGGTGGCGACGAGGCCGGGGTTCGCGGCGAACCACTCGGTCAGGTCCGCGGGCAGCGGGATGGTGGCTCCGGTCGCGGGGTCGTAGACGCCGTGCGGCGCGATGATGCAGAGGCAGTCGCCCTCATCCGCGACATCGCGGCTGAGGGCGATCAACTGCGTATCGACGACGGACGCGGCCCAACCTTCGTTCACGGTGAACGTGGGGGCCGGGGTGAAGACGCGGGAAGTGTAAGCGCCCGGGGCGAGCGGATCTGGCTCACCCGAAGAAACGTCGAGAGCGGTCGCCTGGCGGGCAGTGGGTCCGGGTGTGACACTCGACGAGCTGTCATCACCGCAGCCGGCGAGGAGAGCAACAGCGAGGACAACGAACCAGGCGCGCAGCACTAGACGGCGTCCCGCGCCTTAGCTGCGAGTTCGTAGAGGGCGCGCAGGGCTTCGAGCGGCGTCATTGAGTCGGGGTCGAGGGCGGAGAGGTCGCGGCGGAGGCCATCATCGCGCGGAGTGAACATGCCGAGCTGTGACTGGGGCATGGCTGACTCCGCCACTGTCGGTGCCGAACCCCTGGCCGCTTCGAGCGTCTGCAGCAGCTCCCGGGCGCGGGCCACCACGGGCCGGGGGAGTCCGGCGAGCTGGGCGACGTGGACGCCGTACGAGCGGTCGGCGCCGCCGGGCACGATCCGGTGCAGGAAGACGACCTCGCCGTTCTCCTCGGCCACCGCCACGTTGAAGTTCCGGAGCCGGGGGAAGGTTGAGGCCATCTCAGTCAGTTCGTGATAGTGGGTGGCGAAGAGGGTGCGGGACGGGGCTTCCCGGCGATTGTGGATATACTCGGCGACGGCGCGGGCGATCGCCATGCCGTCGTAGGTGCTGGTGCCGCGGCCGATCTCGTCGAAGATGAGGAGCGAGCGGGCGGTGGACCCGTGGAGCATGGCGGCGGTTTCAAGCATCTCGACCATGAACGTGGACTGGCCGGCGGCGATGTCGTCCAGGGCACCGACTCGAGAGAAGATCCGATCAACGATGCCGATGCGGGCTTCCCGGGCGGGGACGAACGACCCGACCTGCGCCATGATCACGATCAGCGCCACCTGCCGGAGGTAGGTGGACTTGCCTGCCATGTTGGGGCCAGTGAGGAGGATGATCTGGGCTTCGTTCGAGGAGAGGCGGACATCGTTCGGGACGTAGGCGTGGTTGCCAGGCATCCGTTCGACGACAGCGTGGCGGCCGCTTTCGATGATGATCTCAGCGCCGTCGTCGACGATTGGCCGCGTGTAGCCGTTGTTGGCGGCGACCTCCGCCAGGGAGCAGGCGACGTCTATCCGGGCGACAGCCGCGGCGGTCTCTAGTATCGCTGGTCCGGCGGCGGCGACCTGGTTACAGACCTGCCCCAGGAGGCGGTTCTCCAGTTCACTGCGCAGTTCCTCAGCGTGAAGAACCTTGTACTCGTGTTCCTGGAGCTCGGGCGTGGTGTAGCGCTCGCCGCCGACCAGGGTCTGCTTGCGGAGATAGTCGTCCGGTACTGCGCCGGTCTGTGATTTTGAGACTTCGATGTAGTAACCGAAGACCCGGTTGTAACCGATCTTCAAGGTCTTGATACCGGTGCGTTCGCGTTCCCTGCGTTCGAGGTCGGCCAGGTACTGGCGGGCGTCCTTGGCCGTGGCGCGGAGGCTGTCCAGTTCGCCGGAGAAGCCGGAACGGATAACACCGGTACTGGTATCGTCGTTGATGGCGGCAGCGATCAAGGCCGCCGTCTCCGTGCAGTCGCGCAGGCCGCCGGTCAATCCGTCCGACGCCGCTCCTCCGGACTCCGAGACGATGTCCCTCAGCTCCGGAGTGGCTTCGAGCCCGCGGCGGACGGCGTTGAGGTCGCGTGGAGTTGTCAGGGCAGGTGCGCCAGCGGACGCGGTCGAGATGCGGGCCAGCGCCCGTTCGAGGTCTGGGATGCGGGCGAGCACGTTCATCGCCCTTCCCCGGCGAACGGCGGAATCGAAGAACAGTTGAACACTATCCTGGCGTTCTTCGATGGCGGACGGATCGAGGAGGGGTTGGGCAAGCCACTTTCGCAGGAGACGGGCGCCCATCGGAGTCTTTGTCTCGTCGAGGAGTCTCAGGAGGGTGATTGGCTTCGCGCCGTTCTCCCGCGTGTCCCGGAGGGGGTCGAACAGCTCCAGGTTGCGACGGGTGTTGGCATCCAGCAGCATGTGGGCGCCCGGACGGAGGAGCAGGACACGGCCAATCTGGCCGAGGACGGTGGGCTGGTTCTCCTTGAGGTAAGAGAGGACGACTCCCGCAGCCACTGCGGCGAGGCGGTGTCCCGCGAGGCCGATCCCTTCGAGGCTTGTGGTGCTGAAATGGCGGAGGAGGTCATCAACGGTGATCTCTTCGACCACGGCTCCCGGGTCCAGCCTCGTCAGCGTCGAGTCCAAACCCGGCGGCGGTAAAGAGTTGGGTGCCAACAGCAGTTCAGAGGGACGAAGGCGCTCGATCTCGCTCCGGATGTCGTCATCGGCGCCCTGAAGGCAGGCGAACTCGGCGGTGGAAACATCGACGTAGGCCAGCCCGGCCATGCCGCCGCCGTCTCCGATGAGTGCCGCCAGGTAGTTATTGCGGGCGGCGTCGAGGAGGTTGTCCTCGACGAGGGTTCCCGGCGTCACCACTCGGACGACCTGGCGGTCGACGATCTGCTTGCCTTTCTGCGGGGCTTCGGTCTGCTCGCAGATGGCGACCTTGTAGCCTTTAGCGATAAGTTTAGCCAGGTGTGGCTCCAGTGAATGGTGCGGGATGCCAGCGAGGGGCACGCGCTGTTCCTTGCTAACAGGGCGAGATGTGAGCGTGATCTCAAGCTCGCGGGCCACGACCTCGGCGTCCTCATCGAAAGTCTCGTAGAAGTCACCGAGACGGAAGAAGAGGATGGCGTGCGGGTAACGGCGCTTGATATCGAGATACTGGCGGCGTAAAGGAGTACTCACAGCTTGCTATTGGCGTTCACGCGGGGCGGCGGGAGCGTCCGGCGTCAGTATATGGCCACGTGGAGCCTGGCCTCGCGTCCTTGTGTCACTCGATTGTTGACAATGGTTCAGGCGGCGAGCGATGACCGCTTGCGAAGATAGTCGCGAACCATGAGCTCGGCCGTCGCTCCTTCCCCTGCCGCCGACGCGGCCTGCTTGGTTGATCCCAGCCGGACATCGCCGGCCGCGAAGACGCCGGGGAGGGATGTCTGCAACTGTCCGTCGGTCTCGACGAACCCCGCTTCATTCAACCGGATGGGGCCGTCCACGATGTATTGCGTGTTCGGGGTGAGGCCGATGAAGACGAATACTCCATTCGGGTTGAGTTCCCGCGTAGCCATAGTTTCACTGTTTTTGATGACGACGCTTTCCAGGTGGCCGTCACCCTTAAACTCCTCGACCGTCGAGTTGGTGATCACCTCGATAGCCGCCTGCTCCGAGATCTTTTGCTTGAGGATCTCGCTGGCCGTCAGGTCGGGCCCGATGGTGACAATCGTGACCTTGCGGGCGAAGCGGGTGAGGAAGATTCCTTCCTCCGCCGGCGAATTGCCACCGCCGACCACGAGTATCTCCTCAGTGTCCTTGTAGAAGGCGGCGTCGCAGGTGGCACAGAAGTGGATGCCGGCACCGATGAAATCAGCCTCGCCGGGGACATCCAGGCGCCGGTAGATGGAGCCGGACGCAATTAGCACCGCGTCAGCACCGTACTCGCCCCCGTCCGCAGTGCGGACTGTCGTGTAACGTCCCTCGTCCTCGATGCCAATAACATCGGCCGCGCCCACAGTCTCTACGCCGAAGCGGATCGCCTGTCGTATCAGGCGGTCCGCGAATTCGGCACCGGAGATGCCCTCCGGGAAACCAGGAAAGTTGTCGAGCCGTTCCGTGACCCCCGCCTGACGCGAGTCCGGCCCGGTCGAGGACCAGTGTGTCGATACCTTCCCGGGCGGTGTAGAGGGCGGCTGTTAGACCCGCCGGCCCGCCACCGACGATGATTAGTGGATAGAAGTCCCGTTCCGCCCTGGTGGAGATTCCGAGCTTCGCGGCCAATTCCGCGTCTGACGGCTCGACGAGGATGGAGCCGTCCCCGAAGACGATCGTAGGGATGATCTGCTTGCCGTTGTTGATCTCCTTGATCTTCGCCAGTCCCAAGGCGTCCTGGTCGACGTCGATCCAGGCGTATTGAATCCGGTGCTCACCGAGGAACTTCTTGGCTCGCTTGCAATCAGGGCACCAGGGGGTTCCGTAGACGAGCGGGTAGGTCATATCAGCCATGGGATCATCCTTTCGTGGGCGCGGTTAGACACGGTGGAATTATAAGTGGCGGTGCTGAAGACCACCGGGGCGAGTGCGGGGGGCTCTACGCCCCGGTGGGCCAGGGAGGGTGCGGCTCAATAATCTAGACGCCGCCTTTGATGCTCATGCCGCCGCGCCCGGATGTCAATGCGAGCGACGTACCGATTGTTAGGTAAGAAGGGTTACTCGACGAGTCCTTCACGCACCGCCATTACGCCGGCCAGCGTCCGCGAATTCACCTTCAACTTCCGGAGGATTCGGGCCACGTGCTTGCTGGCTGTCAGACGTGTAATGCCCAGGATCGCACCGATCTCCTTGTCGGACTTGCCCTCCACGATCAGGTGGAGGACGGTTAGCTCGCGGAAGCTCAGGCCATACTGACTGCCTCGCTCAGTCGCCAGCTCCGCCTTGCGGTCCAGCTCTTCACGTAACGCAACGAGTTCCTCCTCCATCCGCCGGCGCTCGCTGACATCCTCACAGACGACGAGCACTACGGTGTTGCCTTCGGCGTCCTGGGTCGTCCTGGCCAATTCCTCTACCCAGATGACGGTGCCGTCTCGCTTGACCTTGCGGAACTCCCAAACGGCAGTCTCGCCGGGCTTGGCAAGGAGAGCCCGCATCTGTCGCCGCACTCCCGCCCTATCGTCCGGGTGGAAGACGTTCAGGACAGGTTGGCCCACGAGTTGATCGCGCTCGTACCCGAGTTGTGAGGCTCCGAAAGCGTTGACGTCCAGGACCGTACCGTCGGGATCTACCGTGAAGTACATGGAGGGGTTGTCCTGGTAGAGGATGCGATAGCGGGCCTCGCTGAGGCGCAATGCGTCCTCCCCGAGCTTTCTCTCGGTGATGTCAGTCGCGATGCCGATCATAAGACTGTTCGTCTCTGTGAGGTGCGCCCAATCCAGGGTCAGAAACACCCAGCGCACAGATCCGTCTTTTCGGACCATCTTCAGCTCATGCTGGAGTGAGATGTCCTCCCCCCTAAGATTGCGGTCCCGCGCCTCCAGGAGATGAGGAAGCGAGTCCGGATGGACCAGCGCCCAGGGGCTGATCGTAGTTATCTCGTCGCGTGTGTACCCCGTCATCCGCTCTGCGGCGGCGTTGATATAGACGGTTTTCTCACCGTCCCAGACGAACGCACCCGCCGGGATTGTCTCGATGAGCAGGCGAAACCGTTCCTCGCTGATGCGCAGGAGCTGTTCGGCCGAAACACGGCCGTCCTGCGCGCTAAGGCCGCGCGATGACGCGAGCATATACCCCTCCCACACGGAAAACGGAGGCCAGACCGGATCAACGGCGGCGAGTGGTCATGGTTTCCGTGGTCAGTCCCGTGTGGCCGGATTATTGTTTCCCGGTGGCTGGAATGTCAAGGGTTCTGAACGGCCTTGGGCCGCCCGGTAGCGATATCTGCGGCTAAGAAGAAAATTCGTCGGTGATGGCAATCGCATACGGCGCCTGTTCACGGCAGGCATCGCACTTAACGCACTTTTGCTGATCGATCCGGTAGTTTCCACCGTCGTCCTTGATGACCGCTGACGTCGGGCAGATGGCCTCGGCCAGCAGAAGCGCGTCCGTCTGATGGAGGACTTCGTAGCGAATGAGCCCGGCGCAGCGCTTTGCCGGACAACGCTTGCGCTCGACGTGCTCTTTGAGTTCGTCTGCAAACCAGCGGAACATGGAGGTAACCACGGTGGGCGCGCCCTGCCCATGGAAGCAGTTAGCGTTCTGGGCGACATTGCCCAAGAGCTTGAGCAGTTCGAGGTCCGCGTCACGGCCGCGACCACTGGCGATACGTTTCAATATCTCGACCGCGCGTCTGGTGCCAGCGAAGCAGGTGGTGCAGCGGCCGCAGGACTCATCTTCGGCGAACCACTCGAAGTAGATGCAGAGGTCGACGATGCAGTCTTCCTCATCGAGGATGACGAGTCCGCCTCCGCCCATGAGAGAGCCACGCTCGCGGTACGATTCGGGCTCCAGCGGGATGTCCACCTCGCCCGCCGGGATGACTCCGGAGAGCGGGCCGCCGGACTGGACAGCTTTGAGCTGGCGGCCGCCAGGAATGCCGCCTCCGAGGGTGTAGACGACCTCACGAGTCGACGTGCCGAGCGGCACTTCCACAACGCCTACACGTTCGATCTTGCCCGAGAGAGAGAACATCTTGGTTCCGCGGTTGCGTTCGGTCCCGACAGAGCCCCACCAGGCCGCGCCGTTGCGGAGGATCATCGGGGCGTTGGCGTAAGATTCGACGTTGTTGATGTTCGAGGGCTGGGCGAAAGCCCCGGCCTGGGCCGGGAATGGAGGCTTGATCTTGGGCATCCCGCGGCGGTCCTCGAGGGAGCTGAGGAGCCCTGTTTCGTCACCGCAGACGTAGCTGCCGGCACCGCGCACGACCTCGACCTCGAAGTCAAAGCCGCTGCCGAGGATATTCTTGCCAGCCAGCCCCTTTTCGTAGGCCTGCTCGACCGCCTTCTGGACGCGGGCGACGGGAATCGGGTACTCGTCGCGGATATAGACGTAGGCACGGTCGGCATCGCTGGCGAAACCGGCGATGATGCAGCCCTCGACGATGAGTCCGGGATCGCTCTCCATCAGGTTGCGGTTCACGAAGGCGCCGGGGTCGCCTTCGTCGGCGTTGCAGACGATGTACTTGGGGTGGCGGTCGGATGTGCGCAGGAAGTCCCACTTGCGGCCGGTCGGAAAGGCGGCGCCGCCGCGGCCCCAGAGGCCGGAGTCCACGAGCTCCTTAATGATCGCCTCGCGGTCCATTGTGAGAGCCTTGTTGAGCCCCTCGTACCCGCCGTGGGCGATGTAGTGATCGATATTCTCGGGGTCGGTATCGCCGCACTGGGCCATCAGGCGGCGGACCTGACCGCTGAAGAACGGCAAGGACTTAAGGGGCGGGATGTCTCCAAAACCCTCGTCAGCGATGACGGCGAAGGCGAGGTCGGCGACGACGCCCTGCCCGACTGCCTCAAGGAGCGCGGGAACTCGATCGCTTGTGACCCTGCCGTAGAGTACGGGAGGCTGGCCGGGAATATGGACCTGGACCATCGGTTCCGCGTAGCAGGCGCCGATGCAACCAACGGCCATGACGTCAACGGCGAGACCGCCAGATGCCACGGTGTCCTTCAGTGCCTGAAGGGTTTCAGCGGCGCCGACGGCCGTTGAACAGGTGGCGATTCCAACCTTGATCAGCGGGCGCCGGGGATCGGCAAGTGGCGACCAGACC
>JBDSHD010000089.1:0-10951 GCA_039918655.1 Dehalococcoidia bacterium
CACCCTTCACTCTGGCAACCGTCATCCTGCGGACCAGACCGCCCGCACGCGGCACCGAAAGCCCGTCCCGCAGGATCCGGGGCGGGGAAACACTACGGTTCGCACGCTTTCACTCTTCACTCTTCACCCTTCACTCTTCGCTCGCATTTACACCAACACCGGCGAATCGCTAGGATAGAACCCCAAACCCAACAGTAAGCGAGGATGCCCTGGATGAAGGACTACACTCCGGACAAAATCCGCAACATCGCATTCGCCGGCCACGGCAGCACCGGCAAGACCTCTCTTGCCGAAGCCCTCCTCTTCGCCGCCGGCGCTGCTAACCGCGTCGGCAAGATCGAAGACGGCTCCACCGTCAGCGACTGGGACCCCGACGAGCAGAAGCGCCAGTTCTCCCTCAGCGCCTCGATCCTCCCCCTCGAATGGAACGGCCATAAGGTCAACATCGTCGACGCCCCCGGCTACATGGACTTCATGGGCGAGGTGAAATGCGCCCTCCGCGCCGTTGAGACCGCCGTCCTCGTCGTCGACGCCGTCTCCGGCGTCCAGGTCGGCACCGAGTTCGCCTGGCGCTTCGCCGAAGAACTCAACCTCCCTCGCGCTGTCTTCATCAACCGCATGGACCGCGACAACGCCGACTTCGCCGCCGCCGTCCAGCAGGTGCAGGCCCTCTTCGGCCCCAAGTGCATCCCCGTCCATCTCCCGATCGGCGCCCAGGCCGCGTTCAAGGGCGTCGCCGACGCCCTCACCCAGAAGGCTTACCTCGGCGAGAAGGGCGATCCGGCCGAAGTCCCCGCCGAGATCCAGGGCGATCTCGACCAGGCCCGCGAAAAGCT
Organism: Dehalococcoidia bacterium; assembly: GCA_039918655.1. Lineage (GTDB taxonomy): Bacteria > Chloroflexota > Dehalococcoidia > SM23-28-2 > RBG-16-64-32 > DATKKM01. The sequence continues at coordinate 837 of JBDSHD010000089.1, forward strand.
CATCGAGGCCGCCGCCGAGACCGACGACTCCCTCATCGAGAAGTACCTCGCCGGCGAAGAGCTGACCACTGAGGAACTCGCCGCCGGCGTCCGCGCCGGTATCGCCTCGGGCGGCATCGTCCCCATCTTCACCGGCGCCGGCACCCGAGGCATCGGCATGCAGACCTTCCTCAACGCTGTCACCTCCATGCTCCCTTCGCCGGTCGAGCGCCCCATATCCGTCGACGACAAGAAGTACTCTGCCGACCCGGCCGGGCCGCTCTCCGCCCTCGTCTTTAAGACCGCTGCCGACCCGTACGTCGGCCGCCTCACCTACTTCCGCGTAATCTCCGGCACGTTGAAGGGCGACTCCCACGTCTGGAACGCCGCCCGCAACGTCGACGAACGCCTCGGCACCCTCTACCACATCTCCGGCAAGAACCAGGAGCACGTCGCCCAGGTCACCGCCGGCGACATCGGCGCCGTCGCCAAGCTCACCGACACCCACACCGGCGACACGCTCTCGACCAAGGAGAACCCGGTCACCTTCCCGCCCATCGACTTCCCGAGCCCCTCCTTCAGCGCCGCGATCTCGCCAAAGACCAAGGCCGACCTCGACAAGATGGGTTCCGCCCTCCACCGCATCGTCGAGGAAGACCCCAGCCTCCGCCTGGAACGCAGTCCGGCCACGGGCGAGATGGTCCTCTCGGGCCTCGGCGACTCACACGTCGAGGTCGCCCTGGAGCGCATCAAGCGCAAGTTCAGCGTCGAACTCGAGATGCACACCCCGCGCGTGCCCTACCGTGAGACCGTCCGCGCCAGGGCCCAGGCCGAATACACCCACAAGAAGCAGACCGGTGGACACGGCCAGTACGCCAAGGTCGCCCTCGAAGTCGAGCCCCTCCCTCGCGGCGGTGGTGTGCACTTCGAGAACAAGACCGTCGGCGGCGTCGTGCCCAAGCAGTACATCGGCTCGGTCGAAAAAGGCGTCATGGAGTCCGTCCACGAAGGCGTGCTCGCCCACTTTCCGATGGTCGACACGAAGGTCATCCTCATCGACGGCCGGGAACACCCCGTCGACTCCTCGGATATCGCCTTCAAAGTCGCCGCCGCGCAGGCTCTCAGACAGGCCACCGAGGCCGCCCAGCCAACCCTCCTCGAGCCCGTCATGGACATTCGCATCACAGTTCCCGAGTCCAACACCGGCGACGTCATCAGCGACCTCAACGGCAAACGCGCCCGCGTCCTCGGCATGAACCCCGCCGGTTCAATGACCACAATCGACGCCCAGGTCCCCCTCGCCGAAGTCCAGCACTACTCCGCCGACATGCGCTCGCTCACCCAGGGCCGCGGTTACTTCAGCATGGAGTTCGCGCACTACGAAGAAGTGCCATCTCATATGGCTCAGAAAGTGATCGACCAGGCCAACAAGGACCGCGAAGCCGCCAAGGCCGCGCACGCATGAGCGGTGATGCCAACATTGATGGACTCGTCGAGGCCCACGCCCGCGCCATCGTCTCTATGGACATTGCGAAGATCATGGACGACCTCATGCCGGAGGCCATGATGAAACTGCAGGCACAGGCGGGCGGCGGCACGGCGCTGCAGATCAACTCGTACGAAATCGTCGGCCACTCGCAGGACGGCGGCGACTACTGGTACGACGTCAAGTACATCGGCCCGGAGTCATTCACGGTCCACGCCCGTTGGTCAAAACTCGGCAGCGACTGGAAGATCATAGACGCAGATATCACTGGTCGGGCCTAGACCAATGGCTATTCGCCCGACGGGGCGCTCGTCGACTCCAGGCTAATCACGTCACCCGTACGCTGGACCTCGCCCGTAGCCCTGATCGCCACGGGCTGCAAGGACTCAATCGCCTTGTGATCCGTGTCGCTCAAACTCACCCGGATCCCCGGCAACATCACGCTCGGGCTGAAATCATTCATCGATTCCACGGCGGCCATCAGCCCCACCCGGTTCAGACTCTCACAACTGCGGTTCAGCGCCTCTACCACCGTTTCCGCCAACGCCTGTCCGTAAACGCTCAGGGTCGACACTTGCGGCCCCTGGTAGCTCTGCATCACCCTCCGGTGCTCCTGCATAACGTCGTCGGACTCGTCCTCGATCGGGCTCAGCAGGTACTCCGTTGAAACCATTCCGTCCAACGCCTGGAACCCGGCCTCCAGATCAGCCGTAGATGTCCCGCCACCGACGCGGGCCGCCATCGTGCTCGGAGGGATCGTATATCCGACCATCATTTGCGGGGCCCAGCCCAGCCCGGCCGCAGACCGGATCGACGTCGCCACCACCTCAGGCGTCGCCGCCAGCACCAACACCTCCACACCCGCGTCCTTCAACTGGCCAACCTGCACTGCCACGTCGACCTCGTCCGATACGTACGACTCCGCGGCTATCTTGTCCGTCCCGCCGAGCGCGCCCGCCACACCAGCCATGTACTCCTTGCCGAAATCATCGTCCCGGAACAGCACACCGACCTTCTTGCCGGCAAGCTGCTCCTTCGCGTAAACGCCCAGCACCGCACCGTCGAGAGTGAATCCTGGGATGAACCCCACCGTCCAAGGAAACTTCACCGTATCGAACCAACCCGACCATCCCGTCGAGACGAAGAGGTCCGGCACCCCGTCGGTCATATCGCCATCGCCGTTCGGATCGTTCAGGTAGGTCCCTACAGGCATATGCGCCTCCGTCCCAACACCGCCCACCATCGCCAGCACACCATCCTCGGCAACCAGCTTCGTCGTTCCCGCCAGCGCCTTCTCCGCCGAGTACTCGTCATCCTCGACATGCAGCTCGATCTGCCGGCCGCAGGCGCCACCCTGCTCGTTCAACCACGCGAAGTACGAGGTCATCGCGCGGGTCACCGACCCGTACGGCGTCTTGCCCGCCCCTGCCATGTCGTTGGTCATCCCTAGCCGGATCGTCTCGTCCGTCACGCCCGGACCAAACGTCGCCGAAAGCGCCGGGCCGGACGGAACAGGAGTCGGGTAATCATCGCCGCCGCCACCGCAGGCAACTGCGAGCAGAGCGACGCCGCCGATTGCTACGAACCACCCGAGGTGGCGGCGGCAACCTATTCGGACGCCCCTTCCGGCCCCACCGGTGCTTCCGTCAACGGCTTCAGGGTGCCATCCGTCTGCACCTGCACCGGCTGGAGGAACTGGATGGCCGAGTGGTCACCCGGGCCCAGTGTTACATCGATACCTTCGAGGAGCACCGACGGGTGGAAGCCTTCAACGGACTCCGCCGCTTCCAGGATCCCCTTCCTCGTCAGGTCCCCGTTCTCGCAAGCGATCTCCAGCGTCTGCACCACCGTCTCCGCCAGCGCTTGGGCGTAAATCGTTAGCGTTCCCATGGGCGGCCCACCATTGTCAGCCATTATCTTCGCATGATCCTGCACCGCCGGATTATTCGCGTTCGCAACCGCGTCCAGTACGTAGGTGTTCGTAATCGCTCCCGCAATCTGCTTGAACCCTTCCACCGGGCCAACGTCACCGCCGACGAGCGCCGCCAACGTCGTCGCCGAGTTCACGTAGCTCATCACCACCTGGGCCTTCCAATCGTTCGCCTTCATATACTCGTAAAGCCGCGCCGTGAACGCGGGCGTGGCGTAAGCGTACACAACGTCCGGCGTCGCACTCTTCAGGCTCGCCAATTGCACGTCGATCTCGGTCGCGGCCGGTTCGTACGTCTCCTCCGCCACCACTTCGCCATCGAAGCTCCCGACGAATCCATCCCGGCCGCTCTTTCCAAAACCATCGTTCTGGCTGAGGATCGCCACCGTCTTACCAGCAAGATTCTCGTTCACATAGCCCGCCAGGATCGCCCCCTCCGACGCGTAGTCGGGGCTGAACAACGCCGTCCACGGCAGAGCCTCGACGTCAGCAAACGTGTTATCTCCAGTCCCGATGAAGAGATCCGGTACTTCCTGCTCGTTGATGTACGCCGCCGACCCAGTGTTCGGCGGCGTCCCGAGGTTGCCGACAAACGCCGCCACTTCGTCCTCCTCAACCAACTTCGTCGCCTTTGCCAGCGCGATCGCCGGTGAGTACTGGTCGTCTTCCGACACAAGTGTGATCTGCCGGTCGCAGACGCCACCCAGGGCGTTCACGTACTTGAAGTAAGCCTGCAACGCCGGCACCAGTACCTCATACTCCTTTGCCCGGTCGCCACTTCTGACAATGTGCTGTCCCAGCCTGATCTCTGTATCCGTCACGCCAAAATCTATCTTCACTTCTTCCGAGATCACTTCCGTGGGACCGGCGGATTGCTTGGCTCCCTGATCCCCTGCATCGGCACACGCGAAACCTAGGATTGCCAGCGCAGCGACGGCCGGGGCCAACCTCCACCACATCTCGTGAACTCTATCACAACTCACTCTCTCCCTTTTACGACGGCTCACGTCACTTGGTTCCCTGGCCCACAGCTCTCACCCCGAACGCACAGGTGTCTGATCTACGCGGTTTGCGGCTAACATCGGTGCCCTTTAGGATTATCCACGATCCAGTAGACGATGGTCATGAGGAGGAAGGTATGCAACGCACCGAGGCGCTGACACTCGCAGACGCGGTATTCCCTCGCGTATCACGGGACAGCCTGCCAGCCGTCTTGGCGCGGGACTTCGCCCTTATGACCGGGTTCGCCCTGTTCACCGCCCTATGCGCGCAGATCGCCATTCAGACCCCCTGGAGCCCGGTCCCGATCACGGGGCAGACGTTCGCCGTCCTCGTCGCCGGTGGATCCCTGGGAATGTGGCGGGGCGCCGGTTCCATGATCATCTACACGCTCATGGGCATGCTCATATTCTCAGCCTTCGCCCCCAGCACTAGCCCCGTTAGTGGCACCTGGGACCTCCATTTCATTCTTCCCTGGTCCGGAACAAAGGACTTCATCTGGGACTTCCCGAGCGGTGGTTATATTGTCGGCTTCATTCTCGCCGCTGCCCTCGTCGGCTTCCTCTGCGAGCGCCAGTGGGACCGCAAGCCGTGGGCGCACCTCGCGATGTTCCTTGGGGCCGTTGTCCTGTACATACCAGGAATTCTCTGGCTCGCACACGACCTCGACATCAGCCTCAGTACAGCGCTTGATTACGGCCTTTACCCGTTCGTAGTCGGTGACATGGCGAAGTTGGGACTCGCGTCGCTAACACTGCCCGTAGGCTGGGCTATCGTGAAACGGTTCCAGCAGGACGGCCAGGATAGCGCGTCCGGCCCGGGCTCATCCCCGACGGATCCCGCCTAGCCACCGCAGTATCCGCCCGCCCAGTCGCGACAGCAGTCCGGGATGCTTGTCGCCCTCTGCCCACAATCGCTCCGCGTGCACCACCATCCACGCGCCATCTGTCAGTTTCCATTTGCTCCTGACCACGAAAGAGTCATCCCGTGAGTTATAGCTCATGTGCACGGTATACTCACCGCCGCTCTCTTCCGTGGCGGTGATCTCGTACCCATTGACCCGCGGCGGGATCCCCTGGAACGACGCCCGCAGGGTGTCCACGGCCTCCGGCGTCAGGTACTTCGCGTACCCCTGGATGTTCATCGCCACCCTGGCCTCGGCCTGGTCATTCACGGCCATCGCCAGTTCTGCCGGTAGTTCAATCATTTGCGGCGAGATTAGCACGGCCCGCCGTCAGCGTCCACCACCCGCAGGAACCGGTGCTTCCCGACGCGGATCACCATCCCGTCTCGCAGCGGCGCCCGCGCTCCTTCAACGACCTCGCCGTCAATCTCCACCGCCCGCTGTTTGATCAGGCGGTTCGCCTCGGACGCGCTCGCGGTCATCTCGAGATGCGTCAGTAGCCACGGCAGCCTCACACCGTCACCGTTCGCACTGTCTTCACTAGTCAGCGTGGAGAACGACACTTCCCGAATCGGCAGGTCCTCCGGTAGCTCCCGTTTGCTGAAAGTCCGTACGAACTGTTCCTCCGCCTCCACCGCGGCACCCGCGTCGTGAAACTGCGTCACGATCTCCCGCGCCAGTCGCATCTTCGCGTCCCTCGGGTTCCCCGTCCGCTCCTCGACCACCCGGCGCACCTCCGCTACATCCTGGTCCGCAACGTCAGTCACGTATTCCATATACTCCGCGATCATAGGATCGGGAATCGACATTACCTTCCCGTACATCTCGCTTGGGGACTCCTCCACGGCGATGTAGTTCCCCATGCTCTTACTCATCTTCACGCCATCGGTGCCCACCAGCAGCGGAACCGTGAACACGATCTGTGGCGCCTGGCCCGCCTCAGACTGCAACTCCCGGCCCACCATCAGGTTGAACTTCTGATCGGTACCACCGAACTCCACGTCCGACTGCACCGCCACCGAGTCGTACCCTTGCAACATCGGGTACAGCAGTTCGTGCACCCCAACCGGCTTCTGCGCCGAGAACCTCTCCGCAAAGTCCGCCCGCTCCAGCATCTGCGCCACCGTGAACTTCGCCGCCAACCTGACCACCTCCGATAGACCGAACTTCCCGAACCATTCCGACTGCCACCTCACCTCGCACCGATCGCGGTCTACGATCTTGAAGAACTGGCGCAGGTAAGTTTCCGCGTTCTCTTTCACCTGCTCGGCCGTTAGCATCGGCCTCGTCTTGGACTGCCCCGACGGATCCCCGATCTGCGCGGTCCAGTCCCCCACGATGATCACCACCGTGTGCCCAAACTCCTGCAACTGCCGCAGTTTGCGAAGCCCGACAGCGTGCCCGATCGTCAGGTCCGGTGCGCTCGGGTCAAACCCCATCTTCAAGCGCAGCGCCTTGCCGGACTTCAGCGCCTTCACAAACTCTCCGTACGGGATGATCTCGGCCACCGCCCGCCGCGTCAGCCAATCCATTTCAGCCTCGTTCGGAATCCGGACCGTCATCGGCGCGCGCCTTCCGACCGGAAGTACGCCCGGGCCTTGTCCACGTCACGACGCACCTGCGCAATCAACTCCTCGGCGCTGGCGAACTTCTCCTCGTCGCGAAGTCTCTCGAGTAGCTCAATCGTCATCTCCTCGCCGTAGACGTCACCGTCGAAGTCCATGATGAACGTCTCCACTGTCGGCGTCGGCTCAACGTCAAACGTCGGCCTGATTCCGATGTTCGTCGCCGACTCATACGTTCCTTCCCTTACATGCGCACGCGTCACGTAGATGCCGAACTCCGGAAGTGCCCGGTCCAGGCCGATCGCGATATTCGCCGTCGGGAATCCAAGGCCCCGCCCCCGCTGATCACCCTTCACCACCGGGCCGCGCAGTGAGAATGGCCGGCCCAACAGTGACCGAACACGGGTCACATTCCCTTCCGACAGCGCCTGCCGGACCGCGGTCGATCCCACTTTCTCCTCGCCTTCACGCAACATCGGAGCGATCTCCACCCTGAACCCCATCTCCTCACCCAGGGCCTGCATCACCTCCACGGTGCCTTCCCGCCCTCGTCCCAGGGCGAAGTCCGGCCCCACCACCAGGAGCTTCATCTGCAACTCCTCGCGGAGCAGCCCCACGAAGTCACGCGCCGATATCTGCGCCAGCTCCGACGTAAAGGCCAGCACCCCCACTGCGTCCAACCCCAGGCCGAGCAGCAGCTCCACTCTCTCCTCCAGCGAGGTCAGATAGGTCACCACGAAGCCCGGTCTCAGGACAGCGCGCGGGTGCGGATTAAACGTGATCGCCACCGTGCTCAGCCCTTCTGCGTCCGCCCGTTCACGGAGCCCGGCGATCAAGTGCTGATGCCCGCGATGGACGCCGTCGAACACCCCGATCGTCACGGCGGTCGGCCGCCCCGGCGAGATCCTCGCCAGCTCTCGGCGCGCCAGAACCACGCTCATCGCGCCGCCGCCGCCAGCGCCCGCAGATTGCCGTCGGGCGTTTCCGGATCGATGGAACAACCCGGCCCCAGCAGAAATCGCGAACGTCCCGTCTCTCCAATCGCGCCGGTCACCTCAGCAGCCACTTCGGAAGCGGTGCCCGACAGCATCGTCCGCTGCCTCACTCCACCCATCACCGCCTTGTCCGTTCGTTCCATCGCCTCAGAAAGGGACAAATTACCGTCCCCGTGCACGTCCCAGTGGAACGCCGCCACGGGATGGTCCAGCAAATTCGGTAGGTGGTTCCGGTCCCGGCACACATGGAACACGTTAAACGGTGCGCCGGCCACCGCCGCCAGCATTCGCAGGTCGTACGGTCGGCCAAACCGCTCGTACTCCTCCCACGAGATGTTGTCCTCCGTCCCCCAGCCCACGCTCGCCAGGAATATCCCGGACGCCCCAGCATCAAGGCTCCCCACGCAGTACTCGATCATCGTCAGCTCGATCTCTGCGAGCGCTCCCTCCAGTTCGTCCGGATACTCTTGCATCAATTTGCGCACGAACTTCGGGGATCCCGTCATCACCAGCATCACAGCCAGCGGCGTGAAAGCCGTCTGGATGAACGGCGCCTCGCCCTTCAACCCTTCCTCGATCAGCCGCAACGCCTCGATCTGCTCGCCAAACACGCCAGCCGTGCCACTCACCGCCCTCAAGCGTAGAAGGTCGTCCGACGACTCCACAGCCCGGGTCCGAATCACCGGCGCCCGGTCCCGGAACGACTCGTACATCGTCCCCCAATCCTCAGCGTAATACGTGAATCGCGGGTTCACCTTAATGTAGTCCCACCCGTACTTGCGGTACGCCTCCAGCGTCGCCGCGGCTACGTCTGCCGCCGACCACTCCCTGTCCCACTCGTGCCACCACGCTGATACGGGCACGCGGTCCACCGGCTCACCTTTGAGCGCGGCCATCACCCGCTCTGTTTTGGTCATCTCGCCCGGCATGGCGAAGTTAGTGTACGAGATACGCTAAAGGCGGGCTACAAAACGTCACGCCGCGCGCCAGGACCTCCATCATTGACCCCAGCACATCGCGCGGAATCCGGGACGGGGTAACGAGCGTCCGTTAACGGCAATCTGGACTGCAATTGTTCACGCATTCGCAGACTTGTCATTCCGCGCGCCGAGACCTCCATACATCGGCCCTGGTACATCGCGCGGAATCCGAGGCGGGGTAGCGAGCGCCTGTTAACGGCCGAAAAGGTTTTGGCTACCGCCGAATCGCCCGAGGAACGCTAGTTACTCGGTGACCGCAGGTTCACTCGCTGCTTCGAGTGCGGTATCGATTAAGTCGATCTCTCCGAACGCCGTCTCCTGCTCCGCCCACAGCGTGCCGCCCTTGATCATCTCCAGGATCGCCAGGAAGAGCACCACGACCTCAGTCCGCGTCCGGCATCCCGTCAGTAGCGGCTTCAGCGGCAATCGGCCACTGTTCTTTGACAGCGCCTCCCCCACTTGGTCCATCTTCTCGTTCACCGTCATGGGCTCGATCTGGAGCACGGCCTCCTGCTCTGGCTCCGCAGGCTTCTCTTTGAGCGCCTCCTTCACCGCGGAGAGCAGCGTGTCCACCGTCACACCCTCCAAGCCCGGTGGCAACGGCACGTTCCGCGCGGGCACCGCGCGAGCGAACGTCCGCCTCCCCTCTTCCTCAAGTTGCCGGAAAAGGTCCACCGCGTCCCGGAACCGTTTGTGCTCCGCGAGCATTTGCGTCAGCTCCTCCGCCGTCTGCTCAATCTCTTCATCCAGATCGGCCGCCGGAGGGCGCGCTCCCGGCAAGAGCGCCTGCGACTTGATGAACAGCAGTCGCGAGCCCACGTTGATGAAGTCCGCCAGGGTGTCCGGCTCCATGCTGCCGTTGCCGTCGATCTCCCGCCAGTACTGATCCGTCACCTCCGTCAGCGAGACGGTCGTCACCTCGAGCTTCTGCTCCTCGATCAGGCTCAGCAGCAGGTCAATCGGCCCGCTGAACCCCTGCACCTGGACTTGAACCATCTCTCCTATGATAGATAGGGAGAACTGGGTTTGCCAAGTGGAACTGCCAATCTGTTTGTGCATATTAGCCTTTGATCGCCGCCGTCATTTCCGCGCCGCGCCGCCTCTGGAGGGAAGGCGTCCAACGGACCCGTCCGGGGGAATCCATGACATCGGCTAGTTCCGCCACGCCGTCACTACTCCCCCTCGTAGTCCCCCGAACTCCCGCCGGTCTTCCGCACCAGCCGGATACCGTCGATCCGCATATCCTTCTGTACCGCTTTCAGCATGTCGTACACGGT
>JBDSHD010000090.1:0-4648 GCA_039918655.1 Dehalococcoidia bacterium
GTCGTTGTTCACGATCGCTTTGACGGCGTTGAACCAGTCAACAGATGGGAACGTCGCTTTTGTCTTTGTTGCTTCCTGAGTCATATCTCGCGCTCTCCTTCAGATCTTCTCTCGCCGCTTATGCGGCGGCCTGGTCTTCCTCTTCTGGCTGCGTAAGGTGCTCCCGCAGTGTTGGGTGCATGCGCTCTCGCCTGTCCGCCAGGCCCGCGCCCGCCAACCGGAAGGCGTAATCGTTGATCCAGCGCTTCCAGAAATACTGGAGCTTCACGGCGCCGTCCTCTAGTTGCTCCGGGCTCGTCCCGCCACCGAGCAGGATGATCAGCGCCTCACGCAGCGCAGTGTCCTTGCTCCATTCGTAAGCAAATACCGCCTCGCTCTTGTTAAGCGCGTGCTGCATCTCATCCCGCCTGTCCCCCTTCCGCAGGAGGAAGTACCGAAGGTGCTGCATTCCGTACGCCATCTGTCTGCCGATGTCCTGCATCGTGTGTGAGAATATGTAGCGCTCTGCGTCGTTATGAGCGGTGTAGTACCCGATCTGGTACAACCCCATTAAGAAGCTGTTGTGGAACAGTAGCGCCGCAGATGAGCACTCGGTCCAGAATCGCGTGTCGATCAGAGCGCGGTGGAAATAACCCGGGCTCTGTAGGCCCATGCCACCACCGTTGGAGAACGCCCGCTTGCGGAACACTTCGAACTGTCGCGCCGCGTCAAAGCCTGCCGTCGAAAGGTATAACTTCACCTCGTGGTAGCCATAGGACATCTCGGGCAGCCACTTACCGATCAAATCGCCGGTCACCAATGCCTTCTCGCAGAGAACCGTACACAATTGGCACATGGCCTTCTCAATGTCGTCGGGCAGTGGCTCAATCGTGTTCCATGGCACATCCATCGCCGGACGCCACCGGCGCTGAATCGCTTCTTCATAGAGATCGGCAGAGTTGTCCGACCAAAGCTCCGCCTTGTCGAAGATCGAGTAGCCCATGGACGGCACACCCGGAATCGGATAGGCGCCACGGGGCATCTCCGTCTGGTAGGGCCAGTAGTCGGGGATGTCTCCATATGTGCCTACGTTAATTGCACCGATCGTCAACCCATGCTTCGTTGGTCGCACGCGGATGCCCCACTCAGTCGGCACCTTCATCCAGGAAAGGTCAAGTTGTGGCGTCCCGTCACCTGAGCGGAGCGCCTCTTGTTGAACGATGAACCCCTCTGCCTGACCGGCCGTGATCCCGGCCTTCATCTGGTTCTTGATCATGTCAACCGGCGCGCCGAGGGCCAGTGCCCTCTTCACCAGGTCTTCCGGCCACTTCGCTTCTTTGGCAGCCTCCAGGAGATCTGGCGGCACCACGATCTCGCCACCGCCTCGAATGCGCTCCTGCTCGGCCACGAACTGCTCCGCCGTCTCGGCGGTGACTCCTGGCATACCGAGCTGACCCTTCACCACATCCGCGGGAAATCCGAGCGCCAGAGCGCGTTGAACAACATCCAGCGGAATGCCCTTCTCCTCCGCTACTTGCGCAAGATCTCCGGGTATTTCAGCCGTGGTCGCGTCCGCCATCGGCAAACTCCTTCTCGTAACCGGTCTCAACCAACCGGAATAATCATTAGTCCCATTGTCGGGGGTACTGGCCATTTAGCCACAGGGCACATTCGCAGTCAAGCGAAATCTAGCAAGCGCTAAGGGAACGCAAGGGGCCGACGACCCGTCGGTTGGCGCTATTGCTTCCGCCAGGGCGTTTCGGGATGTCCCTCGCTGGCATTCGACATTCGTGCCATAGCGAACAAGAGATCGGATAACCGGTTCAGATAGCGTGGGATATCCGGGTTCACCTCTTCCGTCCTCGCCAGCGCCACTACTCGCCGCTCGGCGCGCCGGCACACAGTCCGGCCCAGGTGCAGAAATGCACCCCCGCGAGATCCACCGGGCAGGATAAATGTCTGCAGCGTCGGCGCGGCCGCATCCAGCTCGTCCGTCAGTCCTTCCAGCGCCGCGATCTTCCCGTCCGCATCCATGAACATCCGCCCGAATTCCGCGGCCTTGTCTCCTGCCGTCTCGCTCGCCAGCTCCGAGCCCACATTGAACAACTCGTTCTGAATCCCCGCCAGCTCGTCCTTAAACTTCTCGTCGTCGATGAAGGAAACGGCAACACCAAGTACCGAGTTCAATTCGTCGATCGCACCGTACGCCTCAACGCGCGGGTCATCCTTCGAAATCCGGCCGCCACCGAAGAGAGACGTCATGCCGGCGTCACCGGAGCGCGTGTACAACCTGGATTTCTGTGATTCTTCAGCCATTATTCTGGCGCCAGTCTACCCCTGCTCAAATGAGGGCGCCACTACCGGCAACCCCGTCACAGGGTGATAGAGGACATGCGCAGGCAACCCGTACACCCGCTCCACCATCTCCGGGCTGATCACTTCCGCCGGTGGGCCGTCGGCTGCCAAACGCCCCTCAGCGAGTACGGCAACGCGGTCGCACTGGCTCGCCAGCGTTAAATCGTGCACCACCGCCAGTATCGCCTTTTCTTGCTCCCTGGCTATCCGCCGTACCAGTTCCAGGATTGCCGCCTGGTGTCCGATGTCCAGATGTGCCGTCGGTTCGTCCAACAGCAGCACGGGCGTCTCCTGAGCCAACGATCGGGCCAGTACCACTCGTTGCCGTTCACCCCCTGACAGCTCACCCACAGGCCGGTCAGCCAGTCGCCAGGTGTCCGTCGCCTCCATTGCCCGTCGCGTGATCTCGAAGTCTTCAGGCCCCTCAGCCTGGAGAAGCCTCAGGTAAGGAGTCCTCCCCATCAACACGCATTCGATGGCCGTGAATGCCGCGGGTAGTACAGGCTCCTGCGGTAGCACTGACGCCATCTGCGCAACCTCACGAGGACGCATTGCCGATACGTCTTTGCCGCCCAGGATCACGCTTCCCGAAGTCAGCTTCACATTCGAAGTCACCGCCCGAATCAATGTCGTCTTGCCGGACCCATTCGGGCCCACCAGCGCTACGACCTCGCCAGCGTCCACAGTCAACGATACTGTGTCCAACGCGCGGAGCTGGCGCTCGCCTTCCCCATACACAACCGAAACGCCGTCAATGCTGAGCAGGCTCGGCGCCTTCAATCTACGCGCCGACATCACCATGCCGCCCCAACTCTCGACCGCCTTAACAGGAGCAGGAAGAACGGCACGCCACAGACCGCGGTGATAATTCCGACCGGTATCTCCGCCGGAGCATCCGCCGTCCGCGCCACGAGGTCCGCCGCGATCATGAACGTGGCTCCCCACAACAAGCACATTGGCAAGAGAAGCCGGTTGTCCGGCCCCCATACCAGCCGTATCGCATGTGGCACAATCAGCCCCACAAACCCGATGACCCCAGCGACGGACACCGCAGCAGCGGCAGCGAGTGAAGCCGCCCCCAACAGCAGCAGATTCGTCCGGTCCACGTCAACGCCAAGCAAGCGCGCCTGGTCTCCATCAAGCGCCAGGACATTGATCACCCTCGCGTGCGCCAGGATAACCGCCGCTCCCAATACCGCGTACGGTAGTACCCACACAAGCTTTGTCCAGGTCGCCGTGTTGAATCCGCCCAGCACGACTGAAAGCACCGCCCCGGCGCTCGTCGTGTCCTTGATCATCAAGTAGGACGTCACAGCCGTCGTCAGGGACGCCACCGCAACCCCCGCCAGTATCAGCGACGTCGTCGGCACCGCGCCGCCGGTCCTCGCTACCGAATACACGATCACTACCGACGACAGGGCGCCCGCGAAAGCAGCCAGCGGCAGCACGCTCAGCCCATTCCACGACCACGACGCCCCGGACGTAATCACGATCGTCGCTCCCAACGCGCCACCAGTGGCCACGCCAATTAAGTACGGATCGGCCAACGGATTGCGGAACACCCCCTGATACGCCGCGCCGGTCATCGCCAGCGTCCCACCGACGACCCCGGCCAGCAGCACCCGTGGCAAGCGCACCTGCCAGACGATGTTCTGCGTACTAACTGAAACGTCGCTCGTGAGATCGAGCCATGTTAAGTGCGACAGGATGACTTTCAACGTATCGCTGAACGAGACGCTCGTCGGACCGAACGCCAACCCCACGCCGGCCGCTGCCAGCAGGACCAGCACGCTCACAGCGATACGCGCCCTGGCGCCAGAGCGTAACCCGCGAAGAACCTCATCAGCACCACCTCCGACTCTCGTCACGGGTCGGCTCTGCGCCAGTTTCACTGCCCGAACGTCTCCGGATACAGAATCGATGCCAGTTCCATCACACCGTCAACCACCCGCGGGCCCGGACGGCTCAAGAGGTCGTCATCCACCGGCGACACCCGCCCGGTCGTCACCGCGGAAATCGAACCCCATCCCGGCCTCGCCGCCACGGTCTCGAGCGACTCTCCGAACTCCCCGTCTGCCAGCGCGATCACCTCAGGATCGGCGGCGATGACCGCCTCGTTGCCAAGCTGCGGGAACGGCTCACCGGTGCTCTGCGCGACGTTCTGGGCCTTCAGCAAGGTGTAGATTGCGTCCTGGAAACTACCCGGGCCCACCGTGAACAGGGTGCTGTCCAGCTCGTGGAATACCCGCGGACCTTGATCGACGTCTTCCACCTGACTGACTATCGCCGCAATTTCCGTCTCCATCTCCGCAGT
>JBDSHD010000091.1:0-3906 GCA_039918655.1 Dehalococcoidia bacterium
GGTCAGCGCGCAAAGCTGATCAAAAAGGCCGGGGCTTCGGCCCCGCCCATTTCCTTGCACCTTACGTGCACGTCATGGTATTGTTCTCGCGGCGTTCCGGCGGGGAGCCGTGCCCCAAAATCGGCCCCCGACCGTGCTGACGTCCACATACACATGGACTTTCGTTTTTCGCCCACTGAGGAGGCCTTCCGCGAAGAGGTTCGCGGCTGGCTGAAGGATAACCTGCCGGAGGACTGGACCGGTGACCGGTTCACGCGTTCTTCGTCCCAGCCCGAAGAGGGTATGAACGTTTATAAGGAGTTCGCCAAGCGGTTGGCGACGAAGGGCTGGGTGGCGCCGCACTGGCCGGTAGAGTACGGCGGGCGAGGCTTCTCTGTGATCGAGCAACTGGTCTACAACGAGGAGATGGCGGACGCCAATGCGCCGATCGGCTATTCGAGCATCGGCGTAGGTTGGGCCGGCCCGACGATCATCGTCTACGGCACGGAGGAGCAGAAGAAGAAGTTCCTGCCGGCGATCACGTCGGGCGAGGTGATGTGGTGCCAGGGCTTCAGCGAGCCGAACGCGGGCTCCGACCTGGCAAACATCGCGACGCGCGCGGAGCGTGACGGCGATGACTACGTGATCAACGGCCAAAAGATCTGGACTTCCGGCGCTCATTACGCGGACTGGATGATTCTGATCGCGCGGACAGACCCCGAAGCCCCGAAGCACAAGGGGATCTCGTATTTCCTCGTCGACATGAAGACGCCGGGGCTGACTACGTCTCCGCTGATCGACATGATGGACAACCACGCCTTCAACGAGGTGTTCTTCGACAATATGCGAGTGCCACGGGCGAACCTCCTGGGCGAGGAGAACCGCGGCTGGTACATCTCGACGACGACGCTCGACTTTGAGCGCTCCTCCATCGGCGGCGCGGTTGAGGCGCGGAAGATGGTGGATGACCTGGCGGACTACTGCAAAGAGACCAAATACAACGGGCACCGGTTGATCGACGAGACGCGAGTGCGGACACGGCTGGCGGACGCGGCGATCGAGGCGGAGCTGGGACGGTTACTTTCCTACCGGGTAGCGACGCTTCAGAACCGGGGCAACGTGCCGAACTACGAGGCGTCGATCGCCAAGCTGTTCAACACGGACCAGAAGTTGCGGATGGCGCGCGCGGGCCTCGAGATCATGGGCCTGTACGGGCAACTGGAGCACAAGGATAAGTACGCGCCGCTGAAGGGACGCTTCGAGCGCCAGTACCTGTGGCAGACGGGATTGGCCGTTGGCGGCGGGACGACAGAAATTCAGAAGAACATCATCGCGATGCGGGGCCTGGGGCTGCCGCGGCAGTAAGAACAGGAAATCGGCAAGAGGAAACCGGAAATCGGTAAGAGGAGGAATACATGGACCTTGGACTAGACGAACAGCAGGAGATGCTGAAGAACTTCGCGAGGGACTTCCTGGAGAAGGAATGTCCGGAATCGGTGGTTCGAGAGATGGAAGAGGACGAGAAGGGGTACTCACCTGAGCTCTGGAAGAAGATGGCGGAGCAGGGCTGGATGGGCCTGATCATCCCCGAGCAGTACGGCGGCACCGGCATGACGTTGTGTGAACTAACGGTGCTGCTGGAGGAGTTCGGGCGGGCGCTGGTCCCGGGCCCGTTCTTCTCGACGGTGGTCCTGGGCGCGACTCCGATCATGGAGGCGGGTACCGAGGAGCAGAAGCAGCAGTTCCTGCCGAAAGTGGCGAACGGCGAGGTCATCCTGACGCTGGCCCTGACGGAGCCGAGCGCGAAGTGGAGCGCCGACGGCGTGACGCTGGAGGCGAAAAAGGACGGTAGCGACTACGTGCTGAACGGCACGAAGCTGTTCGTGCCGGACGCGCACGTCAGCGATTACATGGTGGTCGTGGCGCGCACGGGCGGTTCCGGAGAGGACGGCATCACGCTGTTGATCGTTGACTCCAAGTCACCGGGCATCAAGTTCGACGTGCTCAAGACGATCGCGGCGGACAAACAGTGCGAGGTGACGTTCGAGAACGTGAAGGTGCCAGCGGCGAACCTGCTGGGTGCCGAGGGCAAGGGCTGGCCGATCATCGAGAAGACCGAGAAGGTGGCGACGGTCGCGGCCTGTGCATACCTTGTGGGCCTGAGTCAGATGGACTTTGATATCACGCTGAACTACGCCAAGGAGCGCGTGCAGTTCGGGCGGCCGATCGGTTCGTTCCAGGCGATCCAGCACAAACTGGCGGACGCTGTGATCGACGTCGACGGCAGCCGCTTCATCACGTACAAGGCGGCGTGGAGCATGACCGAGGGCGAGCCGGACGCCGACCTAATGGTGTCGATGGCGAAGGCCTGGGCCTCGGACGCCAGCCGGCGCGTGGTCGCGCACGGCCAGCAGATCCACGGTGGCATCGGCTTCACGAAGGAGTACAAGATCCAGTTGTACTTCCGGCGCCAGAAGTGGCAGGAGCTGATGTGGGGCGACGCGGACCATCACCGCGAGAAGGTCGCCCAACTCATGGGCGTGTAGGCACCAACGAATGAAAGCAAGACGGCGGGGCGATTTGCCCCGCCGTCTTCTTGTTGTATGCCTAATGGGTACCAGGCTGGGTTCGCGTTTCGAGGGAAGGGCGAGACGGTGTACCCTGCCCGGGTCAGCACACCCATTCAACGTCAGCCTGTTATTCTTCTGAGTCAGGATGGCGAAGACCGGCGACGTAATCGAGAATCCAGTTAGCGGCGAGCGGGTGACGTTCCAACGGACTGCGGCGGAGACTGGTGGCGAGTTGCTCCGCTGGGAGCATACGCTCCGGCCCGGAGCGAGAGTCCCGTACGACCATATCCACTCGGTTCAGGAGGAACGGTTCGAGGTTGTCGCGGGGACGGCGACGGTGCGGATTGGTAAGGACACGAAGGTGTTCAAGCCGGGCGACACGCTGGTGATCCCGGCTGGCACGGCACATGGGCTCGCGAACCTGGGGGAAGACGAGCTGCGAGTGCTGACGGAGTTGCGGGCGGCAATGAACACCGAGGTCTACTTCGAGACGGTCTTTGGATTGGCGCGAGACGGGAAGGTGGGAAAGAACGGGGTGCCGAACCTGCTGCACGCGGCCGTGATAGTCCGGGACCTGGGCGAGAAAGGTGGAGTACCGGGAGCGCCGATATTCCTTCAGCAGGCCGGAATGATCGTCCTGGCTGCGATCGGGCGCCTCCTCGGCTACAAAGGGCGGTACGAGAAGTACAGTGGCGCCACCACGAGACGGTCGCCCAGTTGATGGGCGTTTAGGTGCCGCACATTAAACAAACCTGGTAGGGGCGGGTCATGACCCGCCCCTACGTTTGTGTCTGGTCAGGCTGGCTGCTGGCGCGAGGATGAGCGAGGCAGGTAGCCGGCGCGAAAGACCGCGAAGATGATGATCGCGATGCCGATGGGGACAGTGATAGGCGCCATCCACGGCATCACGAATGCCGAGGTACCCACGCCCACCAATACCAGCGCCATCCCGAGCCCCGGCCGGGTTGCGCAGAGCCATAGGCCGAAGGCGCCAATGGCTGGTAGTGCGACGAAGCAACTGCGCCACACCCAGTGTCCAAAGGTGTTGTCGAAGTCGCCGCTGCCCGCTAGGAAGCTGATGCCCATTACGGTGAGGATCACAAGGGGAAGAATGGCGAACACGAAGCCAACTCGCATTGGCATGGTCTCGTTCATTGAGGTCTTTCCTTTCGTTTGAGACGCACCGGCTTCGATGCGCCAGGTGATGTCAGATGGGATGCCGAAGAGCCAGCGGACGAGGATCTCGATCGCGGTCCCCGTGACCGGCTCACGCGCTAGATCGGCCAGGCGCTGCTGCTCCCAGAGGTCGCAGTCGATCTCCTCACGGCGCTCCGCCCTCGCTTCGGGCGGGAGGCCG
>JBDSHD010000092.1:0-3074 GCA_039918655.1 Dehalococcoidia bacterium
CCAAGGTCGCGGACGGCATGATCGTCCGCACCCAGACGCCGGAACTGTATTCGACGCGCAAGGCGGTCCTCTCGCTGATCATGTCCTACCATTCGGACCGCTGCCTCACCTGCCACCGCGTCGTGAAGTGCAAGCCCGGCGACACGTGCCTGCGGGACGACACGGTCACCCACCGCTGCCTCACCTGCTCCAAGAACTATCGTTGCGAACTCCAGACGACCTGCGAGATGCTCGAAATGGCGGGCTACGAACCGTGGGACGGCGACGAGCGCACCTACTACCAGGTCGAGCAGCCACCCGCGGACCAGGCGAACCCATTCCTTGAGTTCGACCCCCAGATGTGCATCATCTGCACCCGCTGCGTCCGCGCCTGCGACGAGATCCGCCACACAGGCGCCATCACTCTCGCGGGACGCGGCCCCACGACACGCATCGCCTTCGGCGCCGACGGCCCTGTCCACGACTCCAACTGCGACTTCTGCGGCGCCTGCATTGATGTCTGCCCCACGGCCGCGCTGATGGAGCACCCAAACAAGTGGGGCGCCACCCAGACCGAGCGCTGGACGGCGACGACCTGCACCCAGTGCTCCGTTGGTTGCACGATCCAGCTCGGCACCAAGAAAGGCCGCGGCGTCATCGTCCGCCCGGACACTCACGCAAACCCCGTCAGCGCCGATCAGATCTGCGTCCGCGGCCGCTTCCACTACGACGCCGTAAAGTCCGCGACCCGCCTCGGCGCGCCGCTGATCAAGCGGAACGGTGGTCATGACGCCGCTACATGGGACGAAGCGATGGAGTTCACCGTTGCCCGGCTCGCCCAGGTCCGCGAGGAGCACGGCCCCGAGGCCATCGGCTTCCTCGCCTCACCGCTCGCCACCAACGAAGAGAACTACCTGCTCGGCAAGATCGCGCGGGCCATCGTCGGCACCAACAACATCGACTCCAGCGCCGGCCCGGTCGCCAGCGCCGCTTCCTCCGCCTTGCGCGAGGCCTTCGGCAGCGAGGTCCTCCCGGCAGACGGTACACGCGTCGCGTCCTCAAAGACGCTCCTCGTGGTCGCCGATGACCTGGAGTCCAGCCACAACGTCTACGCCGTGCGCGTCAAGGACGCCGTCGTTCGCAGCAAGGCGCGCCTCGTCACCGTCAGCGCCATTCACGGTGAGGTCAACGACTTCGCCGACGTATGGATCCAGCCGAAACCCGGCGACGAGCCGGCCATCGTGGCCGGGCTCGCGTCAGCCCTCGAAGGCAGCGATACAAGCGCGGGCCGCGGTCTCCTCTCACCAGAAGCCCAGAGCGCTTTCGACCAGGCTGTCGAACTGCTGAGGTCCGCAGCGACCGAGGCGGGCCAGCCGTTCACGGCCATCTGCGCTCTCCCAACCTTCGGGCCTGACACTGCTCGCGCAACAGTGGGTGCGCTCGCCAACATCGCCATCGCAGTCGCGGGACCAGACGCCGCATATGCGCTCCTCCTTCTCCCGCAGGATGCAAATACCTGGGGCCTGCGCGACACCGGCTGCACGCCCGACCTCCTCCCCGGTCACCGGGCCGCGACGGACGAGTCTGCCCGAGGCGAGATGCAGCGACTCTGGGGCGCCCAGCTTCCGCCTACACCCGGTAAGACGTTCACGCAGATGACGTCGGACGGCATCAAGGCCCTCGTCGTCCTCAATGACAACCCGGCCATGCTCGCGCCGTCTCGCGATTCTGTCCGGAGCATGCTCTCCGGCCTCGACTTCCTCGCTGTCATCGACTCGCTCCCGACCGACACCGCCAACCTCGCCCACGCCGTGCTGCCTGATAGCGGCGCCTGGGCAAAGGACGGCACCACCACCAGCGCCGACCGCCGCATCCTCCGCCTCAACGAGGCCCACGAACTACGCGGCGAGGCCCGGCAAGGCTGGCGCATCCTCTCGGAACTTGGCCGCCGCCTCGCCGAGCGCCTTAACCCCGGCGAGATCCGAATCAACTACGGCAACGCCGCCGAGGTCATGGATGAGATGTCCCAGGTCATCCCCCTCTACCGCAACGCCACCTACCGCGAGATCGACTCCGGCGCCCAGCAGAACATGGACGGCTTCGGCCCGAAGGTGGCCAACCGCGTGCAGGTATCACCACCCACCATTTCGCGCAACGGCAAATTCGCCCTCTCCACCAGCCGCAGCCTCTTCACCAGCTACGAAGCCGCCGCAGTCCACTCGACCGAGTCAGACCGCCTCCACCGCGAGGAGACCGTGCGCATGCACCCCGCCGACGCCTCAGCGCTGAGCCTTTCTTCCGGCGACACCGTGACCCTGACGAACACCTCGGGCCAGCTGAGCGTGAAGGTCGAGATCACGGACGCGGTGCAGCCAAAGGCACTCTGGCTGCCGTCCCTCTACGACGCCGGCGCGATCGCGTCACTGTTTGGCGCGGACGACTCAGTGACGTTCGTTGAAGTAAGCCGCGCGTAGAGACGTTCCGGCGGAACGTCTCTACGGCAATTTCGGCAGCAGCTCCCGCAACGCATCCTTCGCGATCCAGCGCGCCGATCGCGAGTCCATCGACTCGATCTCCCGCGCTATCTCGATCGCTCTCGCCAGCAACCGCTCGTTCCGCTTGCCGATCTGGCGCAGCGCCCAGTTGACCGCCTTCTTCACGAAGTTCCGCTCGTCAGTGGCCTGCTCCTTGATCAACACGAAGAACGACTCGTACGCCTCGTCCGGCAGGTCGTGCCGCTTGAATGCCAGGCTCGCCATCATCGCGAAGGCGCAGCGCTTCACGAACTCCTCATCGCGAGCCGACCATTCGACCGCCTTCTCTACCGCATACGGCGTTCTGTCCCACAGGTCCATCGCCAGCGCGTCGCAGACGTCCCAGGAATCGACGTCCGCCGTCCAGGCGTCCATCTGCCAGCGGATCACTAACGATGGCACCTCCAGCATCACCGCCAACTGCTTCGCCTCGTGGATACCGGACGCCCACAACTCCGCAGCCAGCGCATGAGCCATCTCCTGTGCCTGGCGCAACTCCTTCCGGATCGGCGAGGCGACCTTTCGCAGCGTCGTGACCGAAATACCCAGCGTGTTTTGGCT
>JBDSHD010000093.1:0-5618 GCA_039918655.1 Dehalococcoidia bacterium
CAGATATCGATGCCCCATTCGTCGATCAGCAGCTCGCAGCCGCCGAGGCTGGTGACGGCGTCGGCGAGAAGGAGAGCGCCGTGCTCGTGGGTGATGCGCGAGATCTCCTCCAGCGGCTGAAGGATGCCCGTGCTGGTCTCGCCGTGGACGATCATAACCGCCTTGACGGGGCCGTTGGCGGACTTGAGGGCGTCGCGGACCTGGTCGGGCTCGATGATGCGGCCCCACTCCTGCTCGATGGTGATGACGTCGGCGCCGCAGCGCTTCGCCATGTCCGCCATGCGGGTGCCGAAGAAGCCGTTGAGGCAGACGACGACGGTGTCGCCGGGCTCGGTGACGTTGTAGATGGCCGCTTCCATGCCGGCGGTGCCGGTGCCGGAGACGGGCATCGTCATGTCGTTCTCGGTGCGGAAGAGGGTGCGCAGGGGGCGCTGGGTGTCGTCCATGAGCTGGATGAAGGCGGGGTCCATGTAGCCGATGACGGGCGCGGTCATGGCGCGGTAGACGCGGGGGTGAACGAGGGACGGCCCAGGGCCAAGGAGGAGGCGGTAGGGGATGTTAAGTTCGCCGAGGTCGGTCATGGATGGAATTATGAATGGTGAAGGGTGAAGAGTGAAGAGCGTGGTGACTGCTGATTCAGCGCAGGCGATGTTGAGGGTGGCGCTAGGGGATGGCTCACGGGGCGAGTCTGCTGAGCGAATTGGCCGCTATTTCAAGCGTTTCGGCGATCCCATCGTAGACCGAGTCGAGTGCTAAGCCCCATCCGGCGACGTAGCTGGCGCGATTCAGGCCGAAAGCTCTCAGATCCTTGTCTAGACGTTCCAGCCTATTCGGCTTCTTGTCGTGGTCGGCCAGCTGCCGGAGGTCATTCAGCGCGAACAACCTCTCGACACGATTCGTGGTAGTTTCATTGAGTCGGTCGTTGACTGCCTTACCGTTGCTTAGGGAAATGCCTGTTTGATGGGCCACATCTGCTAGCCGAATCAGATGTGCCAGCAGCTTTAGGCTGCGGAAGCCCTCGATGTCTGCGGGCGGGACTTCAAGGGCCGTCAGCAGTTGCCTGAGGGTGGACTCGGATAGGCCTTCGCCCACGACCTTGTACAAATCAGCGCACCTCGAGAGGAAAGCATCCTCCGTCAAGTCTATCGGGACGTGCTTCGTGACGGGCTCCACATCATCCGCCGTCCACCATCCGTGATAGTCAAGTTCGCCACGGTCGATCCCAACGATGTCGAGGGCCGACGGTGCGACGGTCGATGTGAAATTGGACGCAACTTGCGCAGTGGCCTCACCCAAATCGGTGACCGCGTATACGATGCGGCGCGCACGCGTAGCAACGTTCGGTTGATCCGGGGCCAGTCCGGCTGGTGGGGTCACAGCGTGGTCGTGCCAGTGGCGCACGGTTTCCGGAACGTTACCCTCATAGAGCTTCTTCAACTCAACAGCGATAATGTCCCGGCCCACACGCCGGGTCCAGGAAACGCTCCACTGACTACCGTAGGAAACAGCTCCCGACTCGGGATGAATGTCGTACTCAGGCCGACCCTCGTAGAGGTCAAGCACCGAGTCTCGTACGTAGACTACGTCCAGCGGACCCAGTTTCACAGCATCGTTGTGGTCAAGCGGCCTCGGTAGGCCAGGCCACTCCAGCGTTCCATAGTTCCACCTACCAGCGCTGATCGGCGCATGTCCAGGCATGATGAGTTGTCGCAGTCCCCAAACCTGAACCAATACCTGGCCGTCTTCCACCCTTCGAAGGTCGATAAGGCGACCGGGTAACTTGAAGTCCACTATGTCCTGACCTGCAAGGATCGCGTCAAGTTCGCTTGTCGCATCACCACTCCTCTGGACGTAATAGACCTGGACCAGGGCTCTGTTGCGGATGGTCGCGTAGTCTTCAAGGAAGTCCCGCGCAATCTTGACTGATGCCCCTGTATGGCCGGGGAAGTCATACTTTGATACCGGTGTAGCGGATACTACGTCGTGGCGCGGAGCCCCAAGATCATCCCAGTGCACGGTTTCGTCGGCTAGTCGGGGAACCAGTCCATATGTCATGAGGAAACCCTGATCGGGAACAAGAACCGTGCTGTTACCAGATCGCCATTCGACAACAAGAGGCTCCAATTCCGGTGCGGTCGCGCTTCCGAATATCCAAAACCGTGGTTCGTAGTCCCAGCTGCCTGCATCGTTTGCCGGATGGGGTCCGCTCGACGAGACGGCATTGCCGATGCCGCCGGGGGTCTCCAGAAGCTCATCGAGTGCTTCGGGCGGCACTAGCGCGGTGAATAGCTGACGGTAGCTCTCGTGATCCGCGGGCGTTTCCTCGATAGCCGCCACCACAACTGGATCGAAGGCGAGCGGATCCTCCGTGGCTAGGTCTCGCATCCACTCCGGCCACCAATCGTTGGCGACTGGTTGATCAGGCACGTCTATATCTCCTGTACATCCGCTGGCCGGTGCTCAAAAGGATCGGTCATGTACGTAATTATGAGGGATGGAGAACAGGGCCAGGAAGGTCGGGGCCGAATGGTTGCTTCGCGCCGGCGATCAGCCTAGGAGGCTGCCGCGGAGATCTTCGCCGACCTCTTGCCTTCCCAAAGCGACGAACTGGCCCCCAGTGCCACTTCCCCCTCTAACCTCTGCCACTTCCCCCTCTAACCTCTCACTTCAAATCCCTATCCTGTCCCCAAACAGAGCATTCGTGGATCAACCCGAGGAAAGGAGGCGGAACATGGTCCGGCAGCGCGATAGATTGTTGGTCCTCCCTCCAACGCTGGATGGACGCACAATCAACCAGTTAGTTAGTCTCGTCGCGCAAATTTCCGGGTTTTCACTCCCCCACAATCAATCGCCACACACGAAAATCGACGGGCAATCCAATTTTAGATAGGGCCAAAAACGCATGAAAACGCACATTTCGCGCCAAAATGCGCTCGGCAACTCGGTCGGGAGAAATGGTGCGGCGGGCCGAGGGGTCGGCCCGCCGCTTTGCCCAGGGGGTGGGACTTTGGGGGTGAAGTTGTCGGTTGCTGGGGCGTTATCGGAACGCGGGGATGATCTCCTCTCCGAAGAGGCGGATGGTCTGCATGCAGCTTTCGTGGGAGATACGGCCGGCCTGTACCAGGAGGATCAGTTGGTCGACGCCGGAATCGGCGTATTTCTGGACGACGCCGCGGACGCGCTCCGGAGAGCCGATGGCGATGGCGCCGGACTCCCAGGCCTGCTCGAACTCCGTTCCGTCGGACTGTTCGAGGCGTTGCTCGACCATGGCGGCGAGGGTCTTGTAGTACTGGTAGGACGGGGGGACGTTGTCGCTCTTGCCCCAGGGGACGAAGAGGACGCCGAGGGATTCCTGGAAGAACTCGGCGGCGGGGCGGCCGTGCTCCAGCGCTTCTTCGTCGGTCGGGGCGACGCAGGCGAAGGTGGTGGCGGCGAACTGGTTGTTGACGAAAGCGCCGACGGGCTGCGCGTTGGCAACGGCGTTGCGGTAGACGCCGAGGGAAGCTTCGAGGACGCCGGGGGCGATGAAGCCGAAGGAGAGGGCGCCCAGGCCCTTTTCGCCGGCGAGGCGGAAGCTGTCCGGCTGGGTGCAGGCCATCCACATGGGCGGGTGCGGCTTCTGCACAGGCTTGGGGATGACGTTGCGGGGCGGTACGGAGAAGTAGTCGCCTTCCCAGGAGAAGTTGTCCGAGGTCCACATCTTCGGGATCATCTGGACGGCTTCTTCCCACATGCCGCGGGAGTCCGCCGGGTCGATGCCGAAGCCGCCGAGTTCCTGCTCGGTGATGGAGCGGCCGGTGCCGAGATCGACGCGGCCGTTGGAGATGATGTCGAGGGCGGCCGCGCGCTCGGCGACGCGGATCGGGTGGTTGAAGGGATTGGGAAGGAGGGCGACACCGTGGCAGATGCGGATGTTCTTCGTGCGCTGACTGGCGGCGGCGAGGAAGACTTCGGGAGCGGAGGAGTGAGAGTACTCCTCGAGGAAATGGTGTTCCACGGCCCAGGCGTAATCCAGGCCGACTTTGTCAGCCAATTCAACCTGTTCGAGCGCTTCGTGGTAGGTGTTGAACTCCTCGTTCTCCTCCCACGGGCGCTGCATCTGGAGTTCGAAGATTATGCCGAACTTCACGTGTATCTGCCTCCTATGTTGCCTGCAGCGGACTGCCGTTTCCCCTCTCCCCACCGAGTCCTGCTGCGACAGGATGATTGCGTGAGGGTGATGGTCAGCCGCCTTTATCTAGCAAGCGCTAAGATAATAACCATTGTCTATATGTGCTGTCTACACCTATAGGCGGGAAAGTGTATTTACTAGAAGCGCTAGGATATCGATATGTCTACGGGCGAGATCATCATCGTGATCGTCCGCATCATCGGGTCGTTGCCGGCGCTCTGGTGGCCGTTCCCGGGGTCGATCATCGCGATCCTCACGGACGGGAGCGACGTGTTCATACGGAACCTCGTCGGCCTGGACAGCGTCAGCGACTACCACGCCTTCGACAAGGCGCTGGACCAGATCTACATGTTCACGTTCCTGGTCGTGTCGCTGAGGTGGTCGACCGTCCCCCGGAACATCGCGGTGGGCCTGTACGCGCTCAGGTTGACGGGGGTGTTGATTTTCGAGGCGACGGGAGAGCGAGACGCGCTGTGGCTGTTCCCGAACCTGTTCGAGTTCTGGTTCGTGTTTGTGGCAGGAATACAGTTCTTCGGGCTGGAGGCGCGGAAGGATGATGAGAGAGAGCCGTGGCTAGGGGGACTGCTTCCGTTCCGATACTCGGCGAGCCAGTTGGGCGTGGCAATGGCGGGGGTCGCGGCTTTGAAGTTGCCGATTGAGTACGTGTTGCACACGCGGGAGTGGTTCGACCGGTTTTCGGCGTTCGAGGCGGTGGAGTGGATATGGAAGACGCTAACGCCGCCGTGGTGAGAAGGGGTTAGCCGGATACCACTGCCTGCGAGGCGGCGGCCCATTCCGTGAAGCCTCCGCGAAGATTGTAGAGGGGGCCGAGGCCGGCGCGCTCGAGGATGGAAACGGCCGAGATGGAGCGCTGGCCGGCGCCGCAGTAGGCGAGGATGGGCCGCCCGTGCGGGACTTCGGCAAGCCGGTCAGCCAGGTCACCGAGAGGGATGTGAGTGGCGCCCTCGATGTGGGCGCCGAGGAACTCGTCCGGCTCGCGGACGTCCAGCAGAAATACGTCTTCGAGGATGAGCCTGCGGGCGTCGTCGACGGATGTGCCCTGGACAGAGACGGTGGGAAGACCGGTCCGTTCCCAGGCTGCCAGACCGCCTTCGAGAAACCCGGCGAGGGTCTCGTGGCCGACGAGCAAGCACTCGTCGATGATGTCTTCCAGGTTGTTGCCCGCGACGAAGATGAGCGGTGTTCCGAGATCGACGAGCCAGCCTGTCCAGACGCCGAAGACGTCGCGGAAGGGGATGCCGAGGGAGCCGAGGATATGGGAGGCGAGATACTCGGTAGGTGCGCGCGTGTCGATAATCAGAGCGGTTTCGGAGGCACGCTGGAACTCGGACGGTGAAAGCGGTGAAGGTGCGGGTATGGCGGAGCGGAGGCGCGGGCCGGCCTGATTCATGTCGCGCATGTGGGCGTAGTACTTCGGGACGCCGGG
>JBDSHD010000094.1:0-3362 GCA_039918655.1 Dehalococcoidia bacterium
TGCGCGATCGCATGAAGGTGGAGTTCGAGGGCGCCGAATGACATCAGAAGACCCGATCATCGCTCTCGACGCCATGGGCGGCGACAACGCCCCCGGTGCCATCGTCCAGGGCGCCGCCTGGGCCGCCCGCGATATGGGGCTGCGCGTTGCCCTCGTTGGGCCCGGCGACGTCATCGAGGCGGAACTCGCGGCCAACTCGCCTCGGCCCGGCACGATCTCCGTCATTCACGCGCCGGACGTCATCGCCATGGACGAGGAACCGGCGAGAGCGGCACGCCACAAGAAAGAATCCTCCATCGTTGTCGGCCTCCGGATGGTGAAGGACGGCCAGGCGGACGCTTTCGTCTCCGCCGGCAACACAGGGGCCGTGATGGCCGGCTCCATCCTCTACCTGCACCGGATCCGCGGCATCGAACGGCCCTCGCTCGCCGGACTTCTCCCACTCTCGGGCAAGCTGACCGTTCTCCTGGATGTGGGCGCCAACGCCGATGCCAGGCCCGAGTATCTTGTGCAGTGGGCGCAAATGGCCTCGGCTTACATGAGCCAGGTCTGGAAGCGCGAGAACCCGAAGGTCGCCCTCCTGAACATCGGCGAGGAAGACTCGAAGGGCAACGTCCTCGCTCAGGAAGCGTCGGTACTACTCCGAGACAGTGGCCTCAACTTCATCGGCAACGTCGAAGGGCGCGACATACCTTTCGCCCGCGCTGACGTCGTCGTGACGGACGGATTCACCGGCAACGTTGTCGTGAAGACGATGGAAGGCATGGCGGACTACGTGATGGGCGAGATCAAGGACGCCATCAAGTCCCGTCCCTGGTACATGGCCGCGGGCGCGCTCCTGCTCCCGGCCTTCGGGAATGTCCGCAAGAAGACAGACTACCGTGAGTACGGCGCCGGGCCGCTCCTGGGCGTCAACGGCCTCGTCTTCGTCGGTCACGGCCGCAGCGACGCCAAGGCAATCTATAGCGCCCTCAGGGTAGCGCGAGACGCCGCGCGCTCCGGCATGCTCGAAGCCGTACGCGAAGCTGCACCGCAGGTAGGGTCCGGAGCAAGTGAAGAGGCAGAGGAAGACCCTCTCGCCTCTGCCGCCGAGTAGTTAGCCCTTACGCTCTAACGCGATAACCGGGATCTTGCGCGTCGTGTTGCGCTGGTATTGGGCGAAGGCTGGTCGCAGAGCGGCGTTCTTCTCGTAGAGCCTGTCGCGCTCAGCGCCGACAACCTCCGTCGCTTCCACGCCGAACTTCTCGGTGCCCACCTCGATCGTCACCGCCGGATTCGCCAGCAAGTTCCGATACCAATCGGGGTGCTCTGGCGCTCCGCCCTTCGAGGCGAAGATCAGGATGCGAGCACCGTCGTCGAGGTAGACCAGCGGGTTCGTCCTCTCGGTGCCCGTCTTGCGCCCCGCGTGGGTCAACAATAACATCGTGGCACCCGCGAACGGGCCTCCCACTATGCCCTCATTGGCTCGGAACTCCTCGATTATTGACTGATTCCAATCGTTCGCGGTCGTCATATGTCTCTCCTTGCCCGTTTGGGCTACTTGTCGCTCTCCGCTGTGGGTGCGCCCAGCCGCATCCACATCTTGAGTGCGTTGTGCATCGTGCGCATCGCGTCCTCGGCCGGCTGGTCCGAGCAGATACATCGCTCCACGTGATGGTCCAGGATGAGGAGACTAACCTGGTCCAGCGCCGTGCGAGCCGCCATCACCTGCGTCACGATGTCCTCGCACACCCTGTCCTCTTCCAGCATCCTCTGAATGCCCCTGATCTGACCCTCGACGCGCCTCAATCTCGCCAGCAGGGTCTCGACATCGCTGCTGGTACTTGCCTCTGAAGTTGTTTCTTGTGTCATAATCTTTGCAGCCCCCTGAATCGCGTCTTTGACATACCCCTCGGGGGTATGCTAGCATACTGACATCAAGGTCGCAACAACCAATTACGCCAAACAAACTCGCAGGAGGAATCGAATGGCCAAGCCGGCTGAAGTAACAGACAACGATTGGGAGACGGAAGTCCTCAAGAACGACACCCCCGTATTCGTAGACTTCTGGGCCCCGTGGTGCGGTCCTTGCCGGATGGTAGCCCCCCTCGTGGACGAGCTGTCGACCGAATACGACGGCAAAGTGAAGTTCGTTAAGCTAAACACCGACGACAATACCGAGACCGCCGCCCGCTACGGCATCCGCAGCATCCCCACCATGATGGTCTTTAAGGCCGGGGAGCCGGTCGGCCAGATCATCGGCTTCCGCCCCAAGAGCAACCTCAAGCAGGCGATCGACGCTGCCCTCTAGTTGATGACCGACATTCGAGACTACGACATCGTCATCATCGGCGGCGGTCCTGCCGGGCTCGCCGCCGGCCTTTACGGCGCGCGCGGCCGCCACAAGACGCTGCTGATCGAGAAGGGCGTTATCGGCGGCCAGATCGCCCTCACCGAGATGGTGGAGAACTATCCGGGCATCCCCCAGGTCAACGGCTTCGACCTCGCCCAGACGATGCTTCAGCAGTCCGAGAGCTACGGCATGGAGACCGAATACACCGAGGTCCACAAGATCGAGCAGCGCGACGGCAAATGGCTGGTCACTACAGACTCGGGCGAGATCACCACACGCGCCGTCATCGTCACCACCGGCGCTGAATACAACAAGCTCGGCGTCCCCGGCGAGGAGCGCCTTATCGGCAAAGGCGTAAGCTACTGCGCCACCTGCGACGCCGCTTTCTTCAAGGAACAGGCCGCGATCGTCGTCGGTGGCGGCGATGCTGCCCTCGACGAAGGCCTCTTCACTACCCGCTACGTCTCGAAGGCCACCGTGGTGCACCGCCGGGACGCGTTGCGGGCCTCAGCGATCCTCCAGGAACGCGCTTTCAGCAACCCGAAGATCGATTTCGCCTGGAA
Source organism: Dehalococcoidia bacterium (assembly GCA_039918655.1). Taxonomy (GTDB): domain Bacteria; phylum Chloroflexota; class Dehalococcoidia; order SM23-28-2; family RBG-16-64-32; genus DATKKM01. Next base: position 2,896 of record JBDSHD010000094.1, read on the forward strand.
CACGGTCGTCACCGAGATCCTCGGCGAGGACCAGGTCACCGGCGTCCGCCTGAAGGACGTGAACACCGGCGAGGAGCGAACGATGGACGTCTCCGCCGTCTTCATCTTCATCGGCAACCACCCGAACACCGACTTCCTCGGCGACCTGGTTCCTGTAGACGGCGGCCGCCACGCGATCGCCGACGACTGGATGGCGACATCACTCCCTGGCCTCTTCGCCGCTGGCGACGTCCGCCAGAACTCGGCCCGCCAGGTCGCCAGCTCCGTGGGAGACGGCGTCACCGCCGCAATCGCCGCTGACCACTACATCACCGCCAATTTCCACGGCGACACCGCCGCCGCCCACGCCGAAGCCACGCCCGCCGCGTAAACAACTCCCGTCATTCCCACGAAAGCGGGAGTCCATGACGTGTGCACGCGTCCGGGATAAACAACTTTCATGCTGATCGCAGTCAGCATCTGGTGGG
>JBDSHD010000095.1:0-2657 GCA_039918655.1 Dehalococcoidia bacterium
ACAGGCACTTGACCGGGCCCGCGTCGTCGCCGCCGAAATCGACACTTCATCCAGCGACACGTTCGAAGTCCTGGACCAGATTACGACCGACTCCCGCGAGATTGTCGCGGGAGCGCAGAAAGTCATAGCGGCGAAACAGGCCGGGCAATCCCAGGAAGCGGCGGCGTTGATCGAGGTTGTCGTTCCGCCGTTCCGCGCCTACCGTCTGCAGCTCACAGACCTCGCCAATACAGAGTTGGCAGAAGTGGAACGGCTGGAGAGCGAAGCCGACCGCGCCGGCCACATCGCGCTCACCCTGTTAATCGTGTCGGGATTGGTCGGAAGCGTGTTCGTCTTCGGCGTGGCTTTCATCGTTTCTCGGTCCATCATCAAGCCCCTGTCAAAGCTTGAGGATACCGCCCTCGCGGTCGCGCTGGGCGACATGAAGGCGCGAGCCCCCGTGAGTGGCCCCCGCGAACTGAAGCGGCTGGCCGAGACCCTGAACCTGATGACATCAACAGCGCACCAGCGCACGGAAGAGCTACGTCTGTCCAACGAAGAGCTGCGTCAACGCAACCGCCAACTCCTCGACGCCCGCTATCAGGCTTCCACTGATCCCCTCACGGGTCTGCTAAACCACCGCGCCTTCCACGAACAGATCAACGACGTCGCGACGGCGCGCCTGCAGGACGGCGGATCAGCCGCTTTGATCATGGTGGACATCGACAACTTCAAGCGCGTGAACGACATTCTCGGGCACGTGGCAGGTGACCAGGTCCTCCGTGAGATATCTGCGACCATCAACGAGGTTGCCGGTGACCAGAACACCTACCGGTATGGCGGTGACGAGTTCGCCATTCTCCTTCCCGAAGCGACCCGTTCCCAGGCGTTCAGCGTCGCAGACAGGATCCTCAAGGCGGTCAAATCACGCGTTCGCAGCGAAGATGGCGAGAGGGCTACGATCAGTCTCGGTGTCGGCTGCTTCCCGGACTGGGCGAACTCGGGTGAGGAGCTTCTGTACCGCGCCGACATGGCCCTGAACTGGGCAAAGTCGCGCGGGAAAAACCGGGTAGCTGGCTGGGACCAGGTGGCGTCTATCCAAATGGATGCAGATGGTAGCCCGCTCTTGGTCACACCTGCAGAAGCCCCGGTTTCCTAGTCGCACCGCGTTCACGCTGCGCATAATGGCCTACGGCCATGATTGTTCACTGTCCGCGATCGGTCATATGCCGGTTGACTGCCGTATTGGGGCTATCCGTCACTCTCGCGTTAGTAACGCTCGCCGCATGCGGCGGTGACTCATCAGACACCGGCCCCACTCCACTGCTGCCCTTGGATCGCCCGTCACCCACACACGATGGGCCGGTTCTCTACCTGTCCGCCCAGGACAGACAGTTCGACAAGGATAAGATCTCGGCCAATGCGAACAAGGAATTGTCGATCATCGTCGTCAACAACGACGCTGCGCCTCACAACGTCGCCATCTACACCAACGAGCTAGCGGAAGAAGAGGTCTTCGTCGGGGAGACCTTCAGCGGTCCCGGAGAAGTGCGTGAGTACTACTTCGTGGCTCCTGACGAAGGTGACTACTTCTTCCGTTGTGACGTTCACCCCACCACCATGACCGGCACATTCCAGGTCGATTAACCGACGCCCAAGATCACTCTGATGCTGTTCCGCTCAGCACTCCTCTCGATCGCTTTTCTGGCCGCTTTAGCGATCATCCTGCGAATGACAGTAGTACCGCCCGAAGATTGCGGGACCCCCAGCGAGCGGTCAATCGAGGAGGCAGCTTCTCGCGCCGTAGACTGGATGGTCCGCAACCAGGAGGGCGACGGGCGCTACGTCTACATCTACAATGCCGGGACCGGCTCCGCCATCTCCGGCTACAACGAAGTCCGCCACGCTGGCGTGACGATGGCCCTCTACCAGGCAGCCGGACGCCTCCAGGACCGGGAGGCACTCGCTGCCGCGGACCGGGCGCTCGTTTGGATGCAGGACAACCTGGAACGCCGCAACGGCTGGGCCGCCCTCACGCCTGACGGGAACCGCCCGAAGTTAGGCGCATCGGCGCTCATGCTGGTCTCCCTCGCGGAACGGCGCCTCGCTACCGGTGACCCCATTCACGACGGTCTCATGCGGGAACTCGCGGCCTTCATCGTCACGATGCAGCGGCAAGACGGAGGCTTTCACGTCGCCTACGATCTCTCGAAGGACAGACCGGACGAAGAAGGCACATCCCGCTATTACCCCGGTGAAGCCCTCTGGGCCCTCGCGCTCACCCACGAAGCCCTCCCGGACCCCGTACTTGAAGAAGCCGCCTGGCGAGCGCTGGACTTCATCACCCTTCGGCGGGACATCGTCGAGGACGTGAAATTCCCTCCCCTTCCGGATCAATGGGCCGCCTACGGGCTGTCTGAGATGGCAGATTGGGGCCTGACCGACCAGCAGGCCGCGTACTCACAGCGGTTGGCAGGTAGATTCGGATTCCTCGTACGCATCGAGTCCCAGCGCCAGGGCTCCTGGTACGGAAGGATGCTGAAAGGGGGCGATGTTCGCGCCTCCGGTGTCGGAACCTGGACCGAGGCATTGTCCGGCCTCTGGCGCATCTCCGTCCGGGATGAACGCCTGTCCGATTCACGTGATCGCATCAAGGAGCGCCTAATCTGTGTGGCAGG
>JBDSHD010000096.1:0-3404 GCA_039918655.1 Dehalococcoidia bacterium
GCTCCTATCCACTTGGACGAGGCGGCGGCGCCAAGGAACATGCCTGACAGTAGCCACCTCTTCGACACCAGGAAGTAGAGCGAACCCAGCATAAAGCAGAGCGAGAATGTGTCGGGCGTGGCGATCCGGGCCTGGGTGAGCGCGAGGCCGTCCACCGCGAGCAGGAAGCCGGCCGCCAACCCGCCGGCTTCACTGTTGAACAGCCGTCGTGCCAGGAGGTACATGAACACCACCGCGCCCACACCGGCAAGGGCCCCGGGGAAGCGCCACCCGAACGAGTCGTACAGCCAGGCCGGGTTGTTTTCCTTACTCTGGTCGGCTTCGTCGCCCCAGCAGTCGTTCGCAGTGCCGCCGTTGTGGCCGAAGATGCCCATACCCGCCGCCATGAGTACCTTGGACAGCGGCGGGTGCGTATTCTCGTGCCCATAGAAATCCCAGGCGGCTGGATCTCCGCGCAGGATTTCCGCACCGGTCGTCGGAAAGTACACCTCGTCGAAGTAGCACCGCTCCGGTTCGCCAAGCCGCCAAAAGCGAGTGAAGGACGCCAGGAGGATAATCAGGACCAAGAGGATGTGGTGGAGGCGGATGTTGCCGGGCGGGGAGAAGGCAGAGCCCGGCGCACCGGCGGCAGCTGACGTCATTGTGAGGCGGCCTGCGGCGGTCTGCTCCGCTCACTCATCACGTAGGCAGCGGATAACAAGCCCGCAAAACAGGCGACGAAGAGCATCGAGAGTACCTGGACGGTGGCCAATGTTCCCACCAGCGGTAGGCTGAACCCAATGGCGTCGCCCTTCTCAAGCCAGTCATATAGGAAGTCCAGTCTCACAAACCCTGGGTAGTTACCCTGCTCTTCGGGGTTGAAGAAGTAGTAGTACCCGAACACGTGATACAGGTTAAGAAAGTGGACCGTCACGGAGACGACGAATGCCGCCCAGAGGACCCGGCTCTGAAGGAGTGCGCAGGCCGCCAATAGCGGCAGAAACGCAGGGAACACGTAGCGCTCGTGCATACGCGTCAGGAAGAGGTAAAACGCCAGCATCGAAAGCGCTGTGCCCAATGCCAGGAAACCCGTCCCTCGCGCGTTGCGAAGTGCGTACATTACCAACGCAAGTGCAGTGCCGAACATGAAAAGACTCCAGTAGCGCGTAGCGATCCCCAGAAACTCCGTTGCGTTGGCGGCGCCGTCTCCCTGGCAAGCCGACGCAAGATCGCACTTGAAACCCATCTCGAAGAGGCCGCCTGTCATCCAAAAGTTGTACGCCCAGAATGAGTTCACCCGGTAGTTAGCGACGTTGGTCGAATCGTAAAGCTCCCCGATCAGTCGCCATGGCTCGAACTGAAAAAACGGAGTTATCAAGAGGAGCAGTACACCAAGCGGGACGATGGTACACATGATCAGTTCGCGAGGGACGTGTAGCTTACGGCCGTCGCCACTCGCCTCAAACCTGGGTGGATGCTCGCGAATTATCCAGAACGCGAGCAAAGGCAGGGCAGCTATCGCCTGCGGTTTCACCAGGAACCCAATGGCGAACGCGACGGCCCCCGCCACAGGGCGATCTCGGCCGATGTAGTAAACGGACAGGAGCAGGAAGAACGCCAGGATACTGTCCACCTGCCCCCAGAGCGCCCCGATGAAGAGTGTTATCGGCAGGAACAAGTAGATCGCCGCTGTGCCGAGCCTGAAAACTGGCCCCTTCTCCTTCAGCATGACGTACAAGAGAAACGCCGACGCGAGGTCGGCGACGATGGAAGGCAGCTTCAGAGCGTACTCGAACTGCTCCGGAGTGAAGCCCACAATTTGATCGATCTCGCCGATGAGCCAGAGTACATACATGTACCCGGGGGCGTAGTCGGTGAAGAAGTCCTGTGAGTAGAAGTTCCAGGGCCCGTCGTTCGACATGCGAACCGCCCAGGATTCAAATGTGCCCATGTCAACGCCGAAACCGTCGATCGTAGCGACGGCCAGCCGCAAGATGAGTCCAGCCAGCATCAACGGAACGATGGCCGGAATCTTTAGGGAGAAGTTGAGGAGTGATCCACCGCTGGTCAGGCGGGGAGCCTGCGCCGCGACGTCAGTCATTTATCGGCGTTTCAGTCCAATCAGACACAGGTAGATTGCCATTCAGTCTAACCGAGCGGTATACGGCGGGCAATTGGCCGGCGGATCCACTCGGCTCTCCAACTATCTCCAAGACCATCCCCCTGCTACCATCTGGACTAATGACCGCCGCCCGGTTCCGAAGCGCAATCGCACTCCTGGCCGCAATCTTCCTGCTCACGCTCGCGGCAGCGTGCAGTGACGATTCAGACGGTGGTACGGGGGATCCCCAGGGAGAAGTGTTCGGGTTCGGCCTGGGCGCTGACACCCTCGCCAGCGACGGCCTCGCCGACCGCGTCAGCGCCATGGAGTTCGCTCCTGACGGGCGCCTCTTCTACGGTGAACAACTGGAAGGTACAATCCGCATCCTCAACGCCGATGGGACACCCGCCGCGGATCCTTTCGCTCAGATCACGGTGGCCGAGTGGGCGGGACTCGACTGGGGGCTTACCGGCCTCGCATTGGACCCAGGGTTCGCGACTAACCATTACGTGTACGTCTTCTATACCGAACCATTGACCGCCGGTGACCCACAAGCATCTCCCTCAATTAATCCAACGGGACGGCCGGTCCTCGCGCGGTTCACGGACCAGGGTGGCGTCGGAGTGGACCAAACCGTCATCAGCTCTGATTTCCCGGAGACCGACCCTGGAAAGGCGGGTTTTAACGCGAACGGCGAGATTCACTTCGGCCCGGACGGCAAACTCTACGTCAGTCTCGGCGACTACGATCTCTTTGACGCCAATCCCGAGCTGGTCACAAGCCTTGAAACCCCCATCGGGAAGTTACTACGTTTGAATCCGGACGGAACGGCGCCCGATGACAACCCTTTCGTGGACGACCCTGACGCGGATCCACGCATATTCGCAACCGGTTTCCGCGACCCCTTCCCGTTCTCGTTCGCCGAGGATGGCACCCTCTACGGCACCGATAACACCACGGTGAGCTGTGAAGAGCTGAACACGATCGAAGCCAGCCTGGACTACGGTTGGCCGAAGATGGGAGAGTTCCCCTTCTCGGATTGCGCTGCCGCACCAGGAGAGCAGCCAATCTACAACATGGCTCGGGACGATCAGGTTCCGGGCGATTTCCTCTCACTCGTAGAGGTTTCGGGCCTGTCCGAGCTAACCGGCGGGAGTTATGCGGAGCTTGGGGATTCGCTGTTGGTTTGTGAGAGCCGGAAATCATCCGATGCCAGCGGCCAGAACCGGCCCGGAGTGTTGAAGCGGATGGTCTTTAGCAGCCCCAACACGGTCGATTCCTATGAGCAGGTGTCCAGCGACTGTTTCGGCGAGGTGCGGACGAA
>JBDSHD010000097.1:0-4063 GCA_039918655.1 Dehalococcoidia bacterium
GGCGAGCCCGACATTCTGGCGTTTAATGGATCTGTGCTCGACGTTATACAGCCGCCGGGTGACATCGAACTCCGCTCGGACGGATCCGTGTGCCCGACAGGGACACCACCAGGGACACAACCGCCACCGACTCCGGTTGTCTCGATCACGCTGGCGCCAACACCTGCTATCACGGATACCCCGACGCCGACAGGCTTGCCGACGCCCACACCTCCACTGACGCCGACGCCTGGGACACCCACTCCAACACCGGTCCCGACTCCAACACCAACGCCGCCCCCTACCGACTGTCCGTCCTCACCGGACTACTCATTCGCGTTTGCAGATCCAGTGGGCGACGGCTTCGGGTCGCTTCCTGGCGGTCACGACATCACTGGCCTTTTGGTACTGGGTGCCGACTTCTCTACCGTCTGCGTCACATTGGAGTTCGATGGCCCCGTTTCGCCCTGGGGTGCCGTGGATGGCCATGAAGTGGGCGGCTACATCGATTTCGATACCGACGAAAATGCGGCCACGGGAGGATCCTCTGTCGACTACTACTGCCCCAGCCCAGCGGGGATTGGAGCGGACGCGGTCGTAGATCTATTCTCGTATTCCGGTGGAACAGTCAGCGTCTATGGCAGTGGCGGCATTGTGACAGTCATTTTCGGCGCCACATCCCTGACGGTTGTTATGCCGTCCACGATCATCGGCGATGCCTCGTTCCTGGTCGGCAGCGTCATCGGCACCCGGCTGGAGCCCACAGATTGCGTTCCCAATGGTGGCAGCATCCACTCACCGGACGGGACGAACATCCCGGCGCCATCGCCCACTCCGACGCCCACTCCGCCGCTGGTGACGGTGACACCCACACCCACACCGACCCCCACGCCATCACCATCCAACACGCCCTGTCCGACGATCAGCCCGACGAACTGCGATATCGCCCCGACGCCGCCGGTGACGCCTACGCCGACGCCGACGCCGACTCCTACGTCCCTGCCGAGTGCGACGCCCAGTCCGGCGCCGACGATCACGCCAACGCCGTCGCCTGGCACCTGCAACGGACGGACAGCGACGAAGACGGGTACGTCTGGCAGGGACACGATCTTCGCATCTCCGGGCGATGTCGTTGACGCCATGGGCGGAAACGACCTCGTTCTCGTGCGTGGCCGTGGGGCCGCCCCGGCGATCATCTGCGGTGGCGCTGGCAACGACGTCTTGATTGGCGGGAAAGGTAATGACGTCATGTTTGGCGGGCCCGGCAGCGACATTCTGATCGGGAACAAAGGCGACGATTTCCTGGACGGCGGCCCCGGCGCCGACATCTGCGTCGGAAACAGCGGGGACAACCACTTCATCGATTGTGAGAAAGGGGCCAGAAAACCCTAAACGGGGAGAGTCGCAATCCTCTCGTCATCCCGGCGCCTCCTTCATAGTGGCGTGACCCTTCATCCTGCGCCTGTTATCGTCCGAATTACGATGACGAAACGTGCGGCGAGGCGAGAAATGCTGCGCAACGTCAAGGCGATCGCGTTCGACGGATACGGCACGCTATTCGACTTCACCGAGCCCGACTTCATCTCGACGATGGCGGAGATCTGTGCCCAGCAGGGGCTGGATGCCGATGCTGCGGACTTGTGGCGGCGGTTCCTCCGCGCCTCCTACCTGATGCGGTCCGAGCACCACGAAGACCCTGTTTACAAGCGCTACGATCAGGCCTGGGCTGACCAATTCACGCACATTTTCGGCCGTCTTCGCCTGCCGGGCGACGCCTGGTCCGCTGCCCTCCACCTGAAGAAGCGCCTCGCTACGGCCCCGGCGTTCCCGGACGCTCACGCCGTAGTCACCGAACTGCGGTCGCACTACACGGTCGCTTTGATGTCGAACGCGGACGACGACTTCCTCAACGAATGCCTGGAGCGAAATGGCCTCCAGTTCGAGACAGTGGTCAGCTCCGAGGAAGCCCAGGCGATCAAGCCAAATCCCGCCATCTTCCATCACCTCGCCGAGCGCCTCGACCTGGCGCCGGACGAAATTCTGTACGCCGGCGACAACCCGATACCGGACGTGCTCGGCCCAAAACGCGCCGGGATGCCTACTGTCTGGGTGAACCGCAACGGCTTCCGCAAACCCCGGAACGTGCCGTACCCTGACTTCCGAGTGCGCTCGCTATCCGAAATGATCCCCTTACTGGTCCCCGCCGTTGAATGAAGTCCCCGGTCCCCGGTCCCGTGGGCTGTTCGAGCGCGCGCAACAGCTGATGCCGGGCGGTGTGTCCAGTCCGGTGCGCGCTTTCAAGGCGATCGGCGGCAACCCGCCGGTCATCTCGCACGGCCGTGGGCCATTCATCTACGACGCGGACGGCAACGAGTACGTCGACTACGTCTGCGCCTACGGCCCGCTGATCCTCGGGCACGCCCCGCCGCGCATCACCCAGGTCCTCGTCGCTGCGGCGGAGCGGGGCACCGCCTACGGGGCGACCAGCGAGGTGGAGATCGGCCTGGCGCAGCTCGTCACGGACGCCATCCCCTCGGTGGAGATGGTCCGCTTCGTCAACTCGGGCACCGAAGCCACCATGTCCGCCCTGCGGCTGTCCCGCGCCTTCACGGGGCGCGAAAAGGTGATCAAGTTCGAGGGTGGATACCATGGCCACGCCGATGGCCTACTCGTGCAAGCCGGTTCCGGCCAGGCCACGCTCTCCCTGCCGGACAGCCCCGGCGTCACCAGGGGTGCCGCCGAGGCGACGCTCGTTGCCCCGTACAACGATCCGACGGCGGTTGAAGCGTTGTTCCAAGCACACGAGGGTGAAATCGCCGCCGTGATCGTGGAACCGGTCGCCGCCAATATGGGAGTCGTCCCGCCCAATCGGGGCTTCCTCGAATCGCTGCGAAGGCTGACCACGGACAACAGCGCGCTTCTGATCTTCGACGAGGTGATCACCGGGTTCCGGTTGCACTACGGTGCTGCCCAGGACCTGCTCGGCGTCCGGCCGGACATCACCTGTCTCGGCAAGATCATCGGCGGCGGGCTCCCCGTGGGTGCATACGGAGCCAGGCGCGAAATCATGGAGATGGTGGCGCCCGTTGGCCCCGTCTACCAGGCGGGTACGCTATCCGGGAACCCATTGGCGATGGCCGCAGGTATCGTCATGCTGGAGGAGTTGAAGGCCGGCGGTGAGGCCGCGTACCAGAGCCTCGAAATCCAGGCGATCTACCTGGAGGACGGCCTTCGCCGCGCCGCCGAAGCGGCGGAAGTGCCGGTCCGCATAACCCGCGTCGGCTCGCTGCTCACGATGTTCTTCACCGGCGATCCCGTGACCGACTTCGCTTCGGCCAGGCGCTCCGACACCGGCCGTTACGCCCAGTACTGCCGGGGAATGCTGAACCGAGGCGTCTTCCTTGCCCCATCACAATTCGAGGCGGTGTTCGTCTCCATGGTGCACAGTGACGCCGAGATCGATCGCGCGATAGAGGCAGCCCACGAGGCGATGGCTCTGATCCACTGAGATCATGGTCTGCCGTAGAGCGCCCAACCGTATTGTTCACCCCAGCCGCAGAGCGATATACTTTGTGCGATTTCGCCCCGTACCCAATCTGATAAAGCAGGTGAGTATTTAATGAAAGTCTCGTGTCTCCAGGAAAACCTTAACCGCGGACTCCAGGTCGTCGGCCGCGCCGTTCCCGTCCGCAGCACCCTCCCGCAGGCGTCCCACGTCCTCATGCAGAGCGACGAAGGCCGCCTCAAGCTCGTGGCGACGGACCTCACGATCGCCATCACCTGCTGGATCGGCGCGACGATCCAGACCGAGGGCTCGGTCACCGTCCCTGCACGGCTGCTGACCGATCTCGTGGCACAACTCCCGAACGAAAAGATCGACCTCAGCCTCTCCGAGCGCGGCAAGCAGCTCCACGTCGAGTGCGCGCGCAACGACGCCACCATGGCCGGGATGGACGCCCAGGACTTCCCGCCCGTACCCGCTGTCGGCGACGGCCTCACCCTGACCCTCGACCCCGTGGCCTTGCGGCGCGCCATCGAGCAGGTGCAGTTCGCCGCTGCCACGGACGACACGCGCCCCGTCCTC
>JBDSHD010000098.1:0-4674 GCA_039918655.1 Dehalococcoidia bacterium
CATGATGCGCTCACCCCCCAGAGATTCTGCCTTCGCCAGCGTGTCTGCTAGGTCCGCGACCTGGACGTAAAGCACGACGCGGGGCTGGTCTCCGACCGTAATGCCGCCACCGACACCCGCCTCGGGCCCGCCGATGCCCGGCTCGACGAACCCGTAACCCAAGGGATTGTCGGCGTTGATCTTCCAGCCAAACAGCTTCTGGTAAAAGTCCTGCAGGCGAGCCGGGTCCCGGCCCCTGATCTCGAAATGAACAACCGGTCGGGTCATGTCAAGGCCCTCGCTTTCTGCCCGATATCATACGTCGTTTGCGCGAAGGCCAATGCTATACTTGCTACTATCCCGGGAGGAGATTTTGCCCATCCGCCACCTGTTGTCAATCTCAGACCTGTCACCGCCGGAGTTGGAGCGGATTCTCGATCTCGCGATGGCCCTCAAGGAAGGCGCGCAAGCACCTCAAGTCGTCGGCAAGATCCTCGCCCTCGTGTTTGAGAAACCTTCGTTACGGACCCGCGTTTCCTTTGATGTGGCGATGCGTCAAATGGCTGGCGAGTGCATCTATCTTTCCCCACCCGAGGTGGGCCTCGGGGATAGAGAGACCCCAGCGGACGTAGCGCGTGTTCTCAGCCGGTATGTGGATTGCATCGCGGCACGCACCTTCGACCACGCCACGGTAGTAGAGCTGGCAAAGTGGTCCGAGGTGCCCGTTATCAACGCGTTGTCGGAGGCCGAGCATCCGTGCCAGGCACTGGCCGATCTTCTCACGATCAGGGAACACAAGGGGTCGCTAAAGGGCCTGTCAGTAGCCTTCATCGGCGACGGCAACAACATTGCCAACTCGCTCGCGACGGCCGCGTCGATGTCCGGTATGGATGTCCGCGTAGCCTCCCCCACTGGATACGAACTGACCGATGAAGTCATGGCGGTGGCGACTGGCGCCGCTGCGTGTGGCGGTAACGTCGTGAGGATGCACGATCCCGTAGAAGCCGCAACCGGCGCTGACGTGGTCTATACCGACGTTTGGGCCAGTATGGGACAAGAAGGGGAAGCATCCTCCCGTCGAGAGGCGTTCGCGGGATACACAGTGGACTCCAGGATGATGGCCGCGGCCAGCCCGAACGCGATCTTTATGCACGACCTTCCTGCCCACAGGGGCGAAGAAGTTTCGGCGGAGGTCATCGACGGAGAACAATCTGTGGTCTTTGATCAGGCTGAGAACCGGCTGCATGCTCAGAAGGCCGTGCTGGCCACCCTTCTTGGACCCGAGGCACTGTAATGGGCATCTGGGACACGATCAACGCGTCGCTCCGAAGCTTCGAGGTCAAGAGCGTTCTGGAGATCCTCAGCATCGCTATGATCATTTATCTGGCCCTACTGCTGCTTAAGGGCACTACAGCGATGTCTCTGCTTAGAGGAATCATCATCGTCGTCGTGGGAGCCGTCATCCTCACAGAGGCGCTGGATCTCAATGTCCTGAGCTGGTTACTACGGAACTCGCTGCCAGCGCTGTTGATCACTATTCCGATCATTTTTCAGGCCGAGATTCGCAGATTCCTCGAGCGCGTCGGCCGTACTGGGAGATGGCCCTGGCCGGGGCGCGCCCTTTATGAGGGCATCGTCGATTCCATTGCCGACGCCTGTGTCTACATGAGCGAGAAGCACATTGGCGCCATCATCGTTGTTGAGCGGGAAACCGGGCTGGAAGAATACGCTGACGCCGGTGAGAAAGTTGACGCCGTCTGCTCGGAAAAACTTCTCCTCAGTATCTTCTATCCAAACTCTGCACTGCACGACGGGGCTGTAGTGGTTCGCGGTGACCGGGTCATCGCCGCCGGGGTCACTCTTCCCCTCTCCGAGCAGGTCGAGCCCTTGGCCGGCCAGTCGGACGGATTCCACGGTACCAGGCACAAAGCGGCGATCGGCATCACTGAGCGAACGGACGCCGTCTCCGTTGTTGTCTCCGAGGAGACGGGCGAAATCTCCATCGCCGCAAACGGAAGGATGATTTCCACGCTTGACGGGCCGAGGATGCGGGGAATCCTGCGTAGCCTTCTCCTGCCGCAGATGGACATGGACCGCACGACCACGGGCAAGCTCCCCAGGTTCAGCCGGTAGCGATGGGTCAGCTTGTCAGAGGCGTCCAAGAGACCCTTTCTTTGCTCGCGACTGCGCTGCGCACGGCGTTTGGCTCATTGCGAGAAAACAGGGGGCTTGCGGCCGTATCAATCGTCCTCGCGTTCGGCACCTGGATCATCGTCACCGACGCCGAGAATCCAACACGGGAGCGCGTACTCCCGACGGACATCGCGGTACAAGCCGTCAATGTCCCCCCTGACGTCGCGTTGGCCGAGCAATTGCAGCCGGTCAGGGTCCGGGTGAAAGTCGCGGAGGATGTCTTCGACAGTCTTACAGACGCGGATTTCGAGGCGACAGTTGACCTGGAGGGTCTGACCGTGGGTCAGTACGAGTTGCCAGTCACTGTGAGACCCTTGACGAGCCGCGGTGGATTGAGGATAGAGAACGTGCTGCCGGAGCGTATCGAGGTCCGGCTGGCGCAACTCACCGGCAAGCTTGTCCCGGCAGTGATTAATGTCGAGGGTGAACCCCCGAACGGTTACTCCCTGGGCGTGCCGGAAGTGGCCGATGAGGAAGTATTCATAACCGGACCTCAAGAAAAGGTTGATGAAGTCACCCAGGTCGTGGGAACGATCGAGATCGCAGGCAGAACCGACACGATAGAACAGGCGGTGCGCCTGACGCCAAGGGACAGCCGAGGCAATCTCGTGCAGGGCGTGAACCTTGAGCCTGCTATAACCGAAGTCAAGATTGAGATTGACGAACAAAAGTTCAGCCGCAGCGTGGTTGTCAGCCCGGAGCTATCCGGCATCCCTGCTGAGGGGTACAACGTTACCGGAGTATCTGTCTCGCCTCAGACTGTCACCATCCGCGGCGACGAGGCGTTCATTCAAGGGACGATCTCCATTCCGACGCAGCCCGTTAAAGTCGACGGTGAGATAGAGGATGTCGTCCGAACTATTTCACTTGACCTCCCGTCCGGGGTGGAAGTGGCCGGCGGCGTCTCCGTTGTGACGGTGACTGTAAAGATCTCGCCAGCGCAGGGGACGCTTGAGCTTGGGACCACGATTTCCGTAGCCGGCCTCGCTGATGGAATCTCCATAAGAGGCGTCCTTCCTTCAGCCACGATAACTCTCTCTGGCGAACTACCCACCCTCCGGGGCCTCACCCCCAGCGATGTCACGGCGTTCGTCGATCTGGCAGGAAAAGGCGGAGGCGTTTACAGGGTGCCGGTCCAGGTGCGAGGGCCGGCGGGAGTCGTCGCGCAGCTGGTTGTTCCGGCTGAGATCGAAGTCACCCTGGAGAGCAATTAGCGTTGGCGCCAGCAGAGGATGCCGCGCCGCCAGATTCGTCCAAACTGGCCCGCACCCCAACGGTTGCCATTGTCGGGCGCCCGAACGTGGGCAAGTCCACACTGTTCAATCGCCTCGTCCGCAAGAGGCAAGCGATCGTTGAGGACATCCCGGGCACAACAAGGGACAGATTGTACGCCGATGCCGAGTGGAAGGACCTTCACTACAGGATTGTAGACACCGGCGGGCTTGAGCCAGATTCAGAAGCCGGTTATCCGGTACTGATTCGCGAGCAAGTCGCCATTGCCGTAACAGAGGCCGACGCGATCCTGTTCGTGGTAGACGCAACAACGGGCATTACTTCGGTCGATCAAGAGATCGGCGAGATGCTGCGTCGTTCCGAGAAACCGGTCCTCCTGCTTGCGAACAAGGGGGACAACCCCGATAGGCAAGGACTGGCGGTCGAGTTCTTCGGGCTGGGTCTTGGGGACCCGATGTCCGTAAGCGCTTATCACGACATCGGCGTCCGGGAAGTACAAGATCGCCTGTTAGAGATATTGCCCGCTGCGGATCTCGTTGTCGACACAGATACCATACGGATCGCGATCGTGGGCCGGCCAAACGTCGGGAAATCATCCCTCATCAACACTATCCTTGGAGAGAACCGCGTCATCGAAAGCGAAGTACCCGGTACGACGCGAGACGCAGTCGACACCCCATTTATATTCAAGGATCGCAAGGTCGTGCTGGTCGATACAGCGGGTATACGTCGCCCCGGGAAGATCGCCAAGGGCATAGAGAAGTACAGCGTTATGCGGGCCCAAGAAGCCATTGACCGGTGCGATGTCGCGATCGTAATGATCGACGCCGAGGATGGACTAACCCAGCAGGACCTCCATATCGTCGGATTGGTGCTGGAGTCCTATAAAGGCCTGATTGTGGCGCTCAACAAATGGGACGTGATTGACGACACTGACGAAAATCGGCAGTCTTACGCACGACGTCTGCTCTCACGCACGCGCTTCGCACCGTGGGCGCCGTTGGCGTTCATCTCTGCAAAGACCGGTCTTAACGTCGATGGGCTCCTGGAACTGACGTTAGAAATAGGCGATGTGAGATCGACCAGAATCCAGACCAGCGAGTTGAACGCTGCCCTTCGTGATGCCGTTGCGACTCATCCGCCTCCAGTAGCAGGTAAACGGCAGTTGCGGCTGAAGTATGTGACGCAGACGCAAATTCGCCCCCCCACATTCGTGATCTTTTGCAACGACGCCAGCCTAGCTCACTTCTCATATCGGAGATTCCTGGA
>JBDSHD010000099.1:0-3735 GCA_039918655.1 Dehalococcoidia bacterium
AGCGCAGGAAGATCACCCTCCTCGACCTCGGCAGGGTCGTCGACCTGTGGACTCAGCACTACTCCAAGCTGGACGAGCCGGACCGGGCACTCATGCCACTCCGGGCCGTGCACTACTTGGCGCCGCACGATGTGGGCCGGTAAGCGCTTGGCGTTGCGGTTCCTTGCACATACGGCTGGCGCTTAGGCTGCTGGGATGAACAGAACGTCACGGGAGGCGGATGTTGCCTTCACGATCTGATTCCTTCGACCGCGTCTCAAGCCAGGCTCGCACCGATGAGGCGGGTGGCCTAACGAGCGATCGCGCTGTCCTGCTTCTCTGGTACCTCCGAAATGTCGTTGGACTGGACTCGCTCGACGCGTATGACTACGTGTGCGATGGCCCCAACGACTGGGGAGTTGACGGCCTCTATCTTGAAAAGGACGTGGACGGCACTGAGGTAGAGCACCTCAAGATCTTCCAGTCCAAGTACTCGACCGCGCCGAACACTCTTAAGAAGAGGGATGTTCAGGGGCTGATAGCCGCGGCAGAGCAGTTCCGGACCGCGGCCAATCTTGAAACCATGTTGCGTGGACCGATTGAGCCACGGCTTGCAGCTCTTATCAAGGAATTCCGCCTCGTCGAAAAAGTCCGAGAAGGACGACTGGCAGACGGACGGTTACGGCTTGACCTGGTGCTGGTCACGACCGGAGTTGTAGACGGGCATGCCAAGGCTGCTGCCGATGCAGCAAATGGTGCGGAAGGCCGTTCGGACTACATTACGAGCGAGGACATCGATCGACTTGGTCCGATCGCGGTTGCTGTTGATTCGCGGACTCCCAGGCCCGAGACGCTCGAGGTTCAGGTGCCCTCCAACGACGTGCTCATTACGGGCTCTCCGGGTGAGCGCGTCGCGGTGGTTCCGCTGCAAGCTGCGCAGATCGTCCAGTGGCCAGGAATCGACGATAGGTCCTTATTTGACTTGAACGTCCGGCGGGCTATGGGACGGAATCGAGTGCAGGGTGAACTGGACGGTGCTGTCGCAAAGACAGACGACCATCCGAAGTTCCTCGCGTACCACAACGGACTTACGGTGGTCTGCGACTCGTTCGAGGTAGTCGATCCGGATGTCCTCCGCATCGCCAGACCCTCAGTGGTCAACGGCGCACAATCCGTGATCGCATTCGCGCGTAATGCGGCAGGTCTGACAGGCGATCTGCGGGTGTTCGTAAAGCTCGTGGAGGTGGCCACAAGGCCGAATCTTGCACGTGAGGTGAGCCGTCGAAGCAATACCCAGAACCCCGTGAACCCAAGGATGCTGATGGCCAATAGCGGCCCGCAGCTCCGCCTCGAGCAGGAATTCGCTGCCGAGTTCCCGGGTGTCGAGTACATAACGAAGCCAGATGCCGAATTGAAGCCCACCGGCCGGTTTATCAATAACGACGACGCTGCTCAATTGTTAACTGCGGTGTTTCTCCAGCGACCTGAGCTGGCCGTAAAGAGAAACAGTCTCTTCGAATCTGAGAATCACGCAGCTGTGTTCACCCAGAGCCACTCCGCAGCGCACGTCATGCTCGCTCACGAAATTGGTCAAGCCATCGACCGTGTGCAATCCGATGTACCGGATCATTTCCGGGGTAGCTGGAAACTGACGCGCATCGTGATGGTCTACCTCGCGGGGCAGATCTTGAGGGCTGGCCAAGAGGCAGGAGATCACAAGCTCATCGCCGATCCAAGCTCGAGCTTCCAGGCAGGCGCGCCGGACCTTACGCCTGACACGCTGGCGCGGCTCGACGACGCGGCGCAGTTGGCTGCATTTGCCCTTCAGGAACGGTTCGACGCTCGTGGCGAAGCAGACGACTACAAGAAGGACTTCAAGAACGAGGGCGAGTTGAGGGCAATAGGCGCGGCCGCGAGCAGCCTGTACCGGGTGCGTGGGAAACTTCCCCCGAAACCCTCGGGCATCTAGCCGCCCTCCTCTGTGTCACATATGGGCGGGACCCTAGCCCAACCTACGGGTGTGGAGCATCTTTACATTGGCGATGTCCGGTTCGTCCTCGCGGAAAGAGTCCGAGTTGCATAGCCTCGAGGACCGTAGGCAACTCGGGGCCTTCTATACCCCTGCCTCCATCGTTGAGTTCATCTCGCAATGGGGTATTCGGTCTGCGGACGATCGCATTCTCGAGCCTGCCGCGGGTGCTGGAGCGTTTGTGGAATCGATCGCGAACAGGCTTCGGCACTTTGGGGCCGCACCTGACAGGGGTCAGGTAGTCGCAGTAGAGAAGGAACTCGGTGAGGCGGCCAAGATCGAAGCGTTGGTGCCTGTCGCCGTTGTCCTCGCCCAGGACTTTTTTCAGTTGGGGCCGTCCGCCCTCCCTCAGATGTCGGCCGTACTAGGCAACCCGCCGTTCATACGCTTTCAACGGTTCAGCGGACAACCCCGGGAACTTGGCTTGCAGCGAGCGACGGCCCAGGACGTAGAGCTCTCAGGGCTAGCCTCGTCATGGGCTCATTTCGTTGTGCATGCCTGTTCGTTTCTCGGGAATCGCGGACGGCTCGGGCTTGTCCTGCCAGCAGAACTTCTTCACGCCGACTACGCAGAACCGATTAGGGAATACCTCCTCCGCCGATTTGCCTCGGTGACAATCATCGCCTTCGACAAGCGGGCGTTCCACCCCGCCCTTGTAGACGCCGTGGTCCTGCTCGCGGACGATGTCTGGCCTGCTGGGCTCCATATCTGGCGTCTGACGGACAAGAGCCAGCTGTCCCAAGACGTCCTCCTGCAATCGAGCCCATGGCCGCGTGAATCGAGGCGCTGGTCTGCAGGAATCCACCAATCCGCCGCCAAGCTATACGGGACTCTCGTCGAGAATCCGCGGTTCGGTCGACTTGGGTCCATTGCGTCCGTCGATATTGGGGTTGTCACCGGTGCGAATAGATTCTTCATCCTGTCTGAGGGGAGGCGACAAGAACTGGGCCTGGATCCAGGCGCGACCCGGCGGATTGTCGAGCGGGGTCGGGATCTACACGGGATTGCAGCGGACGTCGGGGAGACTCGTTGGCTCCTGGACCTGCGCGGACGCCCCCGACTCGCCGAGGTTCCCACAGTCGCCGCGTACCTCGCAGCCGGCGTCAAGGCAGACGTACCGACCGGCTACAAATGTCGTCATCGCTCGCCGTGGTGGGGAGTTCCCATTCCGACGAAGCCCGCCAATCTCCTGCTTCCCTACATGCACCATGGCTCTCCGCGCTTGATCTCGAACTCCGAGCAATATCTCAGCAGTAACTTGGTCCACGGCGTGCATCTTTCGACCGGCGCGCCTGATTCAAGAGCGATCGCCGCCGCCTCGCTCAGCGCAGCCGTCTCCTTCTCCGCCGAGGTTGAGGGGCGCACTTATGGCGGCGGCGTTCTGAAACTCGAGACCAGCGAAGCAGAACGGATGCTCATGCCGCGGCTCTCGCCAGAAGAGGAACGCGAACTCCTCCAGTTGTTCCCGGATTTGGATGCGTTGGTACGGACGGGGAATAGAGAAGCCGCCTCGAAATTAGTCGACGACCTGCTCAAAGTACGGCACGAGGAGTGCTTGGCGGCCGCTAATGCCTTTCGGCTGCGGCGGCAAGGTCTCTCAAAGGCGCCTCAGGGTGACGTAGAGCGCGCTGAGCCGTCACCCAAGCACCCATTGCTCCCCCCTCACTAATGGGGCCGTGGGGCGGCGGCATCTGAACTATGAACAGCCACTCGTTGAGCCGCAGTTC
>JBDSHD010000100.1:0-5258 GCA_039918655.1 Dehalococcoidia bacterium
GGTCTTGCCGGCTATACGACCGCTGGACGCCTGCGCCTGGCGGCCATGGTGGGAATTCTGCTTCTGGTCTTCTCTGGAGCCTCATGATCGTCGCCGTTTCCGGATAGCACTACACGCCAACGCCCCGTAGAATCGGCGTCATGTCACTCACGTACGACCGCGAGATTGCGCTTGCTCACGTGCGCGATGGAGACCCCGCTCTGGCCAGCGTCATCGACGCCGTCGGCCCCTTCAACCTCGAACCGCGGGGCGGCGCTTTCAAGTCGCTCTCCCGCGCCATCTTCTTCCAGCAGCTTGCCGGCCCCGCCGCGCGCACGATCATGGGCCGCGCCCTGGCCGCCCTTGGTACGGACGAAGACCGCTGGTTTGCGCCTGAGCAGATGATCGTCGCCGGCGAGGACGAGATGCGCGCCGCCGGCCTCTCCAGGCCTAAGCTTGCCTATCTCCGGGATCTCTCCGAGCACTTCGCAGACGGTCGCCTCACTGAGGATGACTTTCACCACCTCGACGACGACGCTGTCATTGAGCGCGCGACCGCCGTGAAGGGCATCGGACGCTGGACCGCCGAGATGTTCCTCATGTTCTCCCTCGGCCGCCCGGATGTTCTCCCCGTAGACGACCTTGGCGTGCGCAAGGGCATGCAGGTTACGTACGGACTCACGGAGCCCCCGAAGCCTGCCGAGATGCGAGAGATCGCCAGCCCCTGGGAGCCCTACCGAAGCGTCGGCACCTGGTATATGTGGCGCGCGCTTGGCGTTGATGTGCCGGAGCAGGGGCGTGGTTACAAGGAAGAAGACTTCGAGCCTTGACCTCTGCGTACGTTGGGGCTGCGGCTGACTCGCCCGCCGGGTGGGACGCCCGACGTGCCTGGCTGATCCTCGCAACAACCAGCGTGGCCGTGTTTGCGGCCTCGCTCGACACCAGCATCATGTTCATGGCCTTCCCGGACATCGGGCGCACATTCCCCGACGTCTCCCGTGCCGAACTCTCGTGGGTCATCAACGCCTACACCATCGTGTTCGCGGCGCTGCTCGTTCCGTCCGGGAGGCTCGCCGACCGGGTCGGCCGACGGCGGGTTTTCTTTGTTGGGCTGGGGATATTCAGCGTCTCGTCTGGCCTCTGTGGCACCGCCCCGACTGAGGCCGCGCTGATCGGCGCGCGGGTGTTGCAGGCGGTTGGCGGAGCCCTCCTTTTTCCCGCCTCCCTTGCGTTAGTCCTGAACGAATTCCCACAGGCGAAGCGGGCCGCCGCAATCGCGATCTGGAGCTCAGTCGGAGCCCTGGCCGCCGCCCTCGGCCCGTCCATCGGCGGCATTATCATCGATACTTTTGACTGGCGGTGGGCGTTTTACATCAACTTGCCGGTCGGCCTGTTCGCCTTTGCCGCGGGCGGCCGCCTGCTGCGAGAATCTCGCGCCGACGAGCCCGGGCCGCAACCGGACCTCGTAGGAGTCCCCATGCTGGCAGTGGGCATTGGTGCACTTGCCCTCGGCATAGTCCAGAGCGGGGATTGGGGCTGGACGGATCCGAGAACGATCGGTGCGTTTCTTGCAGCCGCCACGGTGCTCCTGCTGTTCATCCTCAGGTGCGCGACACATCCATCTCCAACGCTGGACCTGACCCTCTTTCGTGAGCACAACTTCCGGTTGGCGAACGTGGCGACGCTCGCCTTCGCCGTGTCCTTTTCAGCGATGTTCTTCGGCCTCGTCCAATTCCTGGTTTACGTGTGGGGCTACTCCATTCTCGAGGCAGGGCTCACCATTTGGCCCGGCCCGCTCACGGCATCGGTTGTCGCCGTGCTCAGTGGCCGATTCGTTGATCGCGTGGGCTACCGCGTGATCCTGCCCCTGGGGTCGGCCTTCTTCATCACCGGTAGCCTTTGGCTAATGGCTTTCGCCGAGGTTGAACCCAATCTCTGGGGAGTCTGGGTGCCCAGCGCCTTGCTCACCGGAATCGGTGTCGGCCTCGCGATGCCGTCGCTTTCCAGCGCGGCTGTTCGCAGCCTGCCCCCCAACCGGTACGCCGTGGGCAGCGCGGTGAACCAGACAATCCGCACGATCGGCTCCGTGTTTGGCGTGGCCCTCGCCGTCGCCCTTCTCGGCCAGCTCACGCCGGCGGAAGTGCTCGACGCCTTCGACCGGGTCTGGCTATTGATGGTCGGCGCCGCGCTCACCGCAGGGATCGTTTCGCTATTCCTGCGCCAACCGGTTCCTGCGGTCCTGGCCGCTTCCAGTGACGCGCCAATGCGAGCACCGATGGATAACTCCCAGCAGCCGATCCCGCTTGCGGTCGGCTATGATAGGAACACCAGTACCATGGAGGTCCCCAATGAACGGCACGAATGAAGTAGTCCTCGCCGGCGCTGTCCGCACGGCGATAGGCACATTCGGAGGAGCGTTTGCGGACGCAGCCGCCACCCAGCTTGGCGGGACTGTGATCGCCGAGGCGCTGAGCCGGGCTGGCGTGAAGCCGGACCAGGTAGACGAAGTAATCATGGGCAACGTCCTGTCCGCCGGTCTCGGCATGAATCCAGCACGGCAAGCGTCCATCGCCGCTGGCCTGCCGGACACAGTGCCGTGCATGACGGTTAACAAGGTTTGCGGCAGTGGCCTCAAGACGGTCGTCCTCGCCGCCCAATCGATACTCCTCGGAGACGCTGACATCGTTGTCGCCGGTGGCATGGAGAACATGACCGCATCCCCCTACTTGCTGCCCAAGGGCCGGTACGGTTACAAGATGGGTCACGGTGAGATATTCGACCACATGATCAAGGACGGCCTCTGGTGCGCGCTCGACGATTGTCACATGGGCGTGACCGCCGAGAACGTCGCGCACGACTACGAGATATCGCGCAGAGACCAGGACGAGTTCTCGTACCAGAGCCAGAAGAAGACGACAGAGGCATGGGAACGAGGCACGTTCGCGGCCGAGATCGTCCCGTTTGAGATGAAGACCCGCAAGGGTACGGTCATGGTCGACAAAGACGAGCACTTCCGCGCCGACACGACGACCGAAGTGCTCGGCAAACTGCGCCCCGCCTTCGCCGCGGACGGTTCGGTCACCGCCGGCAACGCCTCAGGCATCAACGATGGTGCCGCGGCTGTTGTCGTCATGTCGCGCAAGAAGGCAGAGGAACTCGGCGTGCAGCCGATGGGTACCATTCGTGCTTACGCGAGCGCCGGAGTACCGCCGCGAGTCATGGGCGTAGGCCCGATCCCTGCGACTCAGAAGGCGCTGGCAAAGACCGGCCTGGGCATCGGCGACATCGACCTGATCGAGGCGAACGAGGCGTTCGCCGCACAGTCCCTGGCGGTCGGCCGGGAACTCGGCTGGAACTGGGAAAACGTGAACGTCAACGGCGGTGCGATCGCCCTTGGCCACCCCATCGGCGCCAGCGGCACCCGCATCCTGGTGACACTCCTTCACGAGATGGCGAGACGCGACGTAAAGCGTGGTCTGGCCACACTCTGCATCGGCGGAGGTCAGGGCATCGCCATGGTCGTCGAGCGCGGCAACTAAAGCTTCAGCACTGGAGATTGAGGACGCACAAATGACGGCGGACGCATGCTCCGAGGTCGCACGTGACCTGTTTCTACACTGGTCTAGGCACACCCTCGGGCGCGAGTTCAGAAATCAGGACAGCGATGCCTTGGGATGGACGGCGTCTGACGGCGAGTTCCAACTTGAGATCCACGTTCGCTCAATCGTGCCGGCAGAGGATCCGAACTGGGAGCGCTCCCGTCAACTACTGGAGGAACTCATCGGGGACGACCTGCCCGCACGCGTCGCGCTCTGGGTGCCTGCCGGAGCGTCCCTGCCCTCCGACGAACCCGCCATCAGCGAATTCGTGTCGTTGGTACGGCAGTCCGCCGTGCGCTTGGGACCTGGTGAGCGCTCGCACGTAGCCCTGCTAATAACCCTCCGACTGCGGAAGTCGTCCGACAGCGGGGGTGTCGTCTCAGTCACCGGCGGCCTGAACCCCCATTGGGCGACCTTCACAGATCGGGTTCGAGGTTCATTCGATATGGACTCCACTGACCTTCATCGCCTGCCAGAGTCGGACGAACACCTCGAAAAACTGATTGACTTCATCGTGGAACGGGCCAACTCGATGGAAGTCGGCGATGTCTCGCTTATTGAGACCGTGGACTGCTGGACGGTCCAACGGCTGGATGGAGATCACGGCTTTACAATCGTTGGTCTGCCTCCCACGGCAGCCGTCGACATGGGGCTGGCGATCAGGCGCGGTTTCCGGCGCATCCTCAACGAAGAAGGGCCGCTGTTGCGAGCGTCAACATCGGACCTGAAGGCACTGGTCGTCGTGGCGCACTATCCACGCATGGAGCAGGAAGGCGCCACGACAGCGATGCGGGGCTACGACCCCTCGTCTTACAGTGGCATCGACTTCGTCTTCCTCGCCAGCGACGGCCTTGTGAGGCCGCTCGTCCAACCGCCGGATAATGCGCTGCCGTGGATCCGTCGCGCCGCTAGCGCCTGAGAATTGTACTAAACACCAGGTAGTTCGCGAACGACTTCGATTGTCAGGTTCAATGCTGCTTCGGCCGCCGCTCGGTGGTTCCCGGCCCTGTCCGACCCGAACACGAACTGGCTTGAGGTAGTCCCCTTCTCGGTCGACACCGCGACCCAGAACATACCCACCGGGCGGATGACCCCGCCTCCCGTCGGACCGGCGATGCCCGTCTCTGCAATTCCTACATCCGCACCGGACCATGCCTTGACGGCAACCGCCAGAGCCTCGGCTGCCTCGCGGCCAACGGCCCCGTGCTCCTGCAAAACGCCATCGGGAACACCTATGCGGACCTTCGCGGCGTTCGAGTAAGGCGCAACGCCGCACCGAAAGACAGCTGAACTGCCGGGCACGGCGACGATGTGATGGCCGACCTGGCCGCCGGTCGTGGCCTCCGCCGTCGCGACCGATAGGCGGCGCTCCGCGAGAAGCCGGACTAGCTCAGACGCTGCCGGCTTCAGATCGCCGACCCCAAGTGTCATTCTGAAGGAGTCAGAACCCGGTGGGGGGCAGGCGCAACCTCCGCCCGGGAGCGATGCCACTCCACACTGCGCCGCACCGCCTCGTTCATTCCGACCTCAGGTTGCCAGCCAAGTTCACTGATCGCCCTGGTTGGGTCCTCAATGTAATCGAGTCCGATGAGATTCAGGGAGAACCGCGTCATATCCGGCCGGCGGGACCACCCTCGTACCCGAGCGGCCGCCTCCATGGCAGCAGCCATCCCGTAAAGG
>JBDSHD010000101.1:0-2850 GCA_039918655.1 Dehalococcoidia bacterium
CGCTCACCGACGAGCGCAAGTTCTTCGACGAGCGTGGTAAGGCGCGGGACGAGGTAATGGAGGCCCGAAAGCAGGTCCGCATGAAGTCGGCGGCCGCCGGCTACTACGGCATGTTCGCCCCCGAGAGCGTCGGCGGCGGCGACCTCGGTGTCCGCGCTATGGTCTTCGTCGAGGAGGCGCTCTACCGCCGGTACGGCCCTGGCCGTCCTCTCATCACCTGGGCCAAGGGCTTTCTCTCCCAGCCTACCCTCGCTTCGTTCGTCGACGGGCCATCCCACATGCTCGGCCCCGTCACCGAAAGCGTCCGCAAGGAGTTCATCCCCCGGATCTCCAGCGGCGAGCAGACTGTCTGCTTCGCCCTGAGCGAGGCCAACGCCGGCTCCGATGTCTGGAATATCCAGACCAAGGCCAAGCGCGACGGCGACGACTGGGTCATCAACGGCAGCAAGCAGTGGATCACGAACTCCCCCTACGCCGACTACGCCGTCGTCTTCGCCGTCACCGACGAAGAGATGGCTAAACAGCGAAAGGGCGGTATCAGCGCCTTCTTCGTCGAGACCACCGCCCCCGGCTACACCTTTGACGGCGTCCTCCCCGTAATGGGCCACATCGGCGGCGACTGCGGCGGGATGACGTTCGACAACGTCCGCATCCCGGCAGACCGTCTGGTCGGCGTCGAGAACCAGGGCTTCGCCATCGCTATGTTCGGCATCTCCGAAGGCCGCACATCGATCTCCGCCAACTGCATCGGCATGTGCGAATACGCCCTCGACCGCTCGCTTGAGTACTCGCAGCAGCGCATCAGTTTCGGCCAGCCGATCAGCGAATACCAGGCGATCCAGTTCATGCTCGCCGACATAGCGATCGACATCTACACGATGAAGTACATGGTCCTCCACACCGCCGCCCTCATCGAGAACGCCACAAAGACTGGCAAACTCCCCGTCAAGGAGATCTCGATGGCCAAGGCCTACGCCGTCGAGAAGACCCAGGAGTGCTACGACCGCGCCATCCAGATCCACGGCGGCATGGGCCTGTCCAACGAACTTCCACTCAACGAGGGCTTCCGCATCGCCCGCACCCTCCGCATCCCCGACGGCACCGGCGAGATCCAGCGCCGAACCATCGCCCGCCAGATGCTCCGCGGCGACGTGGTGTTCTAGTGCCCGTGCGCAATTAGTCCTGCGTGGACGCTGAAACACTCATCGCTGGGACGGTCATCGCTTTCCTCGCTGCCGCCAGCTACTCTGTCACGGGCTTCGGCTTCGCTCTTGTTGCGACGCCCCTGCTCACTCTCGTTTGGGACACCAAGAGCGCCGTCGTCGCCAGCGTTCTGCTCAGTACCACGGCCTTGCTCCCGTTACTGTTCGAAGTCCGGGGGCACGTAAACCCTCGTCGCCTGTCGGTGCTGGTCGCCGGCTCGTTCACGGGCATCCCCGTTGGCATCCTTCTCCTCGAACGTCTCGACGCCGACGCGCTGAGTGTACTGATCGCGACCACGGTCATTGTCGCGACGATCGCCCTGTACCTTCTGCCGCACGGCCTCGGTGAGCGCGATACCGTCGCCGGCCGCTTCGTCGCCGGGCTCCTCGGTGGGACGCTCGGCGCCTCCACGAGCATGGGTGGCCCGCCTGTCGTCCTCTACGAACTCGGACGGGAGCACGAAATCGACACCTTCCGCGCCGGCATGATGGCTTACTTCCTCCCGGGCAACCTCGTCACGATCGCCGGTTTCATTATCGTTGGCCGACTCTCCACAGACGTGCTCGTGTTCTTCGCAGTCGCGCTCCCTGCCGTGCTCCTTGGACTCGTCGCCGGTTCGCTCGCCAGGCGACATATCGACCCAGTAAGATTCCGGCTCCTCGTCATGGCGCTCCTGATCGGTAGCTCGCTGAGCGTCATAGCGACATCGTTCCTGGACGCGTAACCGGCTCGTTCTCGAAACACCTCTATCCTGTACCATGTAAGCGATATGGTTGCGTCCGCAATATCCGGCCTCACCAAGCGCATCATCCCCTGCTTCGACGTGGCAGACGGACGCGTCGTCAAGGGCATCCGCTTCCTCGACTTGCGCGACGCTGGTGACCCCGTGGAGCTGGCGAAAGCCTACTACGAAGAGGGTGCCGACGAACTCGTCTTTCTCGACATAAAGGCGTCACCGGAGCGCCGCGACACCGCCGTCCAGATGGTCCGCAGCATCGCGGACCAGATCTTCATCCCGTTCACGGTTGGCGGTGGCATCCGCACGACGGACGACGTGCGCCAGATGCTCGAGTCAGGCGCCGACAAGGTCTCGATCAACACCGCTGGAGTCGAGAATCCGGAGTTCATCCGCGAGGCGGCGCGCAAGTTCGGCTCGCAGTGCATCGTCGTCGCCATCGATGCCAAGCAGGTCTCGCCCGGCAACTGGCAGGTGCACACCTACGGCGGCTCCAACGGCGGCACCCCCGTCGAACTCGACGCCATCGAATGGGCCAAACGCTGCGCCGAACTCGGCGCCGGCGAACTTCTCGTCACCGGCATGGACGCCGACGGCACCGAGGATGGCTACGACATCCCGTTAACCCGCGCCATCTCCGAGGCCGTGACCATCCCTGTCATCGCCTCGGGAGGCGCCGGCAACGCCGAACATATGCGAGAAGTGCTCGCGGAAGGTCACGCCGACGCCGCTCTCGCCGCCAGCATCTTCCACTTCGGCACCTACCGCATCGGCGATGTCAAAGCCGCGCTCGCCCGCGCCGGCCTCCCAATCCGCCCCGTGGGTTAGGTTATAGCCAACACCCACCCTGCTCGATTCGCCGCCCACTTGCTAGCCGCGCGTGCTAACAAGCGGACGTCTGACCTGCCACC
>JBDSHD010000102.1:0-3482 GCA_039918655.1 Dehalococcoidia bacterium
AGTGCCGGCCAAGCGAGCCGCCACCCGCTCCCGGTTCCGCCGCAAGGCGAGTCGCCCCTCTTAGCGGCCACCCACCGCCTTGCTATAATGCGCCTGCCGTGACGCCAGTATCCCGAACCCACCATGAATGATCCAATCCTGCTCATAGAGGGCCTGAGGGCCGAGTTCCCGACTCCGGACGGCGTCGTGAAGGCGGTGAACGGCGTCTCCCTGTCCCTTCAGCGCGGGCGCACGCTGGTCATCACAGGCGAGAGCGGTTCCGGTAAGTCCACCGTCGGCCTCTCCGTCCTCAACCTCGTCCCGTCACCGGGCCGGATCACGAACGGACGAGTCCTGTTCCAGGGCCGCGACCTACTCACTCTTCAGGTCGAAGATCTTCGCCGCGTCCGGGGCCGAGAGATCGCAATCGTCTTCCAGGACGCCTCCACCAGCCTCAACCCCGTCCTGTCCGTGGGTCAGCAGGTGGAGGAGATCATTACCACCCACCAGGACCTATCTCGTCGCGAAGCCCGGGCTCGCACCCTTGAGGTCCTTGGCAAGATTGGATTACCGCAACCGGAAGAAGTCGTGAAACGCTACCCGTTCCAGCTGTCAGGGGGAATGGCTCAGCGCGTCATGATCGCGATCGCGACGGCCCTCAACCCTGAGGTGCTGATCCTTGATGAACCCACTTCTGCCCTTGATGTCACGATCCAGGCAGCGATCATTGATGATCTGCGCAGGCTCCAGCAGCAGAACGGCACGTCCATCATCCTCATCACGCACGACCTCGGCCTCGTCGCCCAGATGGCCGATGACGTCGCTGTGATGTACGCAGGATCTATCGTCGAGTACGCGGACGTGCGATCGCTCTTCGCCCGTCCGCGCCATCCCTACACGTGGTCACTGCTGGGTAGCCGGCCAAGACTCGACCACGACGAACCAGTCGCGCTTACGGTCATCAAGGGGACGCCTCCATCGCTGATCGACCTACCGGACGAATGCCCATTCTTGCCTCGGTGCCCGAAGGCGATTAGCGAGTGCCGCCTCGAGGCCATGCCACCTCTTAGTACCATCGAGGGCGGCGGCCACCTGGCGGCCTGCTACAACCCTATCTATCAGGAAACGGCCATCCCACAGACGGTGGGCGAAGGTTGACCCGTGCCGTCTGATCCCATCCGTGACATCTGGAGCCGCGTCCGCAGTCTCGGCCGCAAGGTCGAGGAGGAGATTTACGACTTCACGGAGGAAGACGCCGAGAGCGAGGAAGAGCCGAGGGGCCGCAACACCCTGATCGCCCTCCTCAATGGCTTCTTCACGATGTGGAAGGCTTCGAAGGCCACGCCTGCCGAACGCACACTCGGTGTCCTCGGATTCGCTGGGATCTTCTGGCTCGTCGTCGTCGACCGCGGACTCGCCTACCGTCGCTGGTATCTCGGTTTGCCCGCCGCCACATTCGCCATCATCTGGTTCGTCCCCGGCGCCATCGCCGCTGGCTGGATGATGGGGGTCAACCTCGGATGGGTTAACCTCCGCCGGATCCGCGCCTGGCCGCTCATGATCGTCTTCGGTCTATCCGGCCTCATCGGCTTCCGCGGCGTCTTCAGCGGCCTCGCCCGCAAGCGGATGTCGCCTCTCCCCAGGCGCGAACCCGCGCCACCTGATGATTAGATACCCTCCACCACCACCTACCCCATAAACCAGCATCCCTGCTAACCTACCCATAACCACACACTCTCAGGAGTCCCCTCATGCCCAACTCTTACAAGATCGCAGTCCTCCCCGGTGACGGTACCGGCCCGGAAGTCATCCGCGAGGGCCTCAAGGTCCTCGAAGCCGCCCAGACAAGGCACGGCTTCAGCCTACAACTTCAACACTACGACCTCGGCGGCGACCGCTACCTCAGCACCGGCGACATCCTCCCCGATTCTGTCATCGAGGAACTGCGCGGCTTCGACGCCATCTACCTGGGCGCCATCGGCCACCCGGACGTACAGCCCGGCATCCTCGAGAAGGGCCTCCTCCTCCGCCTGCGTTTCGAGCTAGACCAGTACATTAACCTTCGCCCCGTAAAGCTCTACCCCGGCGTCGATTGCCCCCTCAAGGACAAGGGCCCGGCCGACATCGACTTCGTCGTCATTCGCGAGAACACGGAGGGCCTCTACAGCGGCATGGGCGGCTTCCAGTACAAGGGCACGCCGCATGAGGTCTCCACCCAGATACACATGACCACGCGCTTCGGCGCCGAACGCGCCATCCGCTACGCCTTCGACCTCACCCGCAAGCGCAACAAGGTGAAGCAACTCCACCTCGTCGGCAAGACCAACGTCCTCACCTTCGTGCACGACACCTGGTGGCGCGCCTTCAACGAGGTCGGTGACGCCGATTATCCGGACATCCGCCGAGAATACGCCCACGTCGACGCCACCTGCATGTGGTTCGTCAAGAACCCCGAATGGTTCGACGTCATCGTCGTCGAAAACATGTTCGGCGACGTCATCACAGACCTCGGCGCCATGATCCAGGGCGGCATGGGCATCGCCGCCGGCGGCAACATCAACCCGCAGGGCGTCTCCATGTTCGAGCCCATCGGCGGTAGCGCCCCCAAGTACACCGGCCAGGACGTCATCTGCCCTCTCGCCGCCATCGAAGCCGGCAAGATGATGCTCGACTACCTCGGCGAAGCGGAGGCCGCCGCGACCATGGAGAACGCTGTCGTCAGCGCCCTTTCCAGTGGCAAGATCACGTCACTCTCCGCCGGCAAGATGGGCATGAGCACATCACAGGTGGGGGATTACGTCGCGGGGCTGGTGTAGGGGGAAGACGTGAGTGTCTGCGCGCGGTGCGGAAGCCAGACTTCTAGGTCGAGGCGGGTTCGGTCCGACGGCCATGAGTATTGCAACGAAACTTGCCTCGCTCTGCACGTCGCCCAGCCGGAGCGCCAGGCTGAGCTGAAACGCCACGAGCTGAAACGCCACGAGCTGGAACGCCAGGCTAAGCTGGCATCACTCAGGACCGAACTGCTCAAACCGACACTGGATCCCTTCGCACACATCGAGTTCGGTGACCGTGCCATGGCTTTGAAGGCATCTCTCGAGGCGAAGGGTGCTTATTTCAACGCGATCTCTCTTGGCATCCCCAACCTTCGAGAAAGCGCGATGACCAGGTGGAAATGGGTCAAGGCGGCACCAGAGCCGATGAAATCCGGCGAGCGGCTATATCAGATTCGGGAAGCGGACAAGGAATTGAGGCGTCACATTCGATCCAGCCCGGATGATGTAGACGCGTTGGAAACATTGATTCTCATAGCGCGAGAGCTCAAAAACGACCCTGCGGAACTAAACAGTCAGTTGGCCCGTGCGAAGGCACGTCGGAAGCTGAGGGGCGGAACCCCTGCCCGCGCCACCTCAGTGACAAAAGACCACACTGGCCTTTCGTTTGAAAACCGCTGCCTCGAACTGGTAACCACCCTCGGATTCCGCGTTGAGAACACGCAGGTCACA
>JBDSHD010000103.1:0-4624 GCA_039918655.1 Dehalococcoidia bacterium
GTCGCTGGCAGGCTCAAAGGCTGGCCGATTCACTGGCCGGAGAGAAAATTACGGCTGTCTATTCCAGCCCCCTGCAGCGGGCCCTTAACACGGCAGGCCCCATAGCGGCCGCCTGCGGTCTCGAACCGGTTGTTAACGAGGATCTCATCGAGATGAACGTCGGCGTTCTGGACGGCCTGCCATTCACTGAGATCCAGGAACGATATCCGGATCTGATGTCGGAGTGGGCCGGCAAGTCCGGCGCCGACGTCTGGATGCCCGCGGGCGAGCGCCTCCGCGACGTCGCCGTAAGGTCGTGGGACGCCCTCGTCTCGATTGCGCGTGACCACTCGGAATCAGACATAGTGGTGGTCTCGCACAACTTCGTCATCCTCACCGCCCTGGCGCGGGCCCTGGAGTTCGAGCTGTCGCAGTTCCGTCGCCTGCGGCACACCGTCGCCGCCGTCAGTGTGCTGGAGTTTCAAGGCGATCGCGTCTCCGTTGTGTCGATCAACGACACCTGTCACCTGCGCTCCGACGATTAACTCCCGTAGCGCGGCGGCGTTCTGGTAATTAATACCGCAGATATTCCACCGATGGATCGTTGAAGAAGCGCCTGACCCGCATCTCCACGGGGCGCGTGATTTTCATGTGCACCGCGCTGATCGTTATCTATTTTCTGGGGACGTTCGCAATGAACCTCATCCAATCCCAGCAGCTGAACGACGAAGAAGCCCGGCTCCTCGCTGAGATCGAGGACCTGAGCAGCCGCTACGAACGGCTACAGAAGCTCGAGGTATACCTCAACTCCGACGCCTACATCGAGGCCATCGCCCGCGAGCAACTTGGCCTCGTCAAAGAAGGCGAGGTCTCGTTCGTAGCCATCTCCACGGTGCCCACCGCTACGCCTGCACCAGGTGAAGAACCGCCGCTCTGGTGGCAGGCCATCGCTCGCTGAGACCACCCGCGCCGTACAATCGAAGCGATTGACGTGCGTAAACACAAGCCACCGCCGCTCACAGACTCCCGGTTCACGCGCTCACTTGATAAGCGCGTCCTCAGCCACGCCCATGACCGCGACCTGTTCGGGTCGGGCCAGCGAGTCATCGTCGCCGTCTCCGGCGGCCAGGACTCGACGGCCCTGCTGCTCATCCTTCACCGCCTCGCGGATCGACTGCCCCTCTCGATCACCGTCGGACACTTCGACCACCAACTCCGGAGCACCGCCGACGCCGATGCAGACCGTGAATTCGTTCGCGCGTTAAGCGTCAGCCTGGCTGTCCCCGCGCAATTCGGGTCCGCTGACGTAAGATCCATCGCCCGGCGGCAGAAACTGTCGATCGAGGACGCCGCTCGCCGGGAGCGCTACGCCTTTCTCGGGGCGCGGGCCGACGAACTGGGTGCTGCCAGCGTCGTTGTAGGACACACTCTCGACGACCGCGCCGAGACGGTGCTCCTGCACCTCATCCGCGGGTCCGGCATAGAAGGCCTGAGCGCGATGGCCGCCCAATCGCCCTGGCCGTTCGGTGAAGGGCCAAGGATCATTCGCCCGCTCCTCATGCTCCGCCGGGAAGAGACTCTGCGTTACTGCCGCGAATCCGGCGTCGAGCCTCGCGCCGACGCCACCAACGACCTGCCTATTGCCACCCGCAACCGAGTCCGCGCCGAATTGGTTCCACTCCTCCGGACGTTTAACCCCCGCATCGATGAGGCTCTCGTCCGCCTCGCCTCATCCCTGGTGTCTGACGCCCGCGCTCTGGCTGCGATCGCAGACGCTGAATGGGAGCGACTGGCGGAAGTCCGCCGTGGCTCTATCCGGTTCAGCCACCAGGAAATCTCCTCCCTGGATCCGGCTATCACCTCCCGCTTGATTCAGCGCGCCGCCCGCGAGATCGGACCGGAAGCCCCCGCCGCCCTGCACATTGAACAACTTCAAGAGGCGTTAAAGCGTCCGCGCTCAGAGGTCAGCCTTCCCGGTGGCCTCACCGGTTCTGTCAATGGACAGTGGCTCACCATCAAACAGGCCCGGATGAAGACGATCGTCATCGCCAGGACACCGCTAGAAACACCGGGCTCAGTCGTGGCTGGCCCGTGGACCCTCTCCTGTGAAGTGTTCGATGCCGCGCGTCTGCCCGCCGCTGCCGAGCGTTGCGAAGCCCACGTAGACGCTGCCTCCATCCAGGGTGGTCTTGTGGTACGTGCCCGTCGCCCTGGCGACCGTCTTCGTCCCCTCGGGCTCGGCGGCGAAAAGAAGCTGCAGGACATCCTCGTGGACGCGAAGATCCCGGCCTCTGACCGCGACGTTGTGCCGCTGGTGGCGGATGATCAGGGCATCGTCTGGGTGGCCGGTCACTGCATCGACGAAAGGGTGCGGATCACCCCCGCAACGAAGCGCACGCTGCACCTTACGCTGCGTCCGGCCGCGGCGGATGAGGCATGACGTTGACCCCAACGGTGCATCCGGGTACTATGCGGTAGAAGATCCTTAAGAAGCCAGCCAAGAAGACGGCGCTTTCGTGGGCCGCGACGGCCCCGCCGATAGTCCAGACAAACGTTGACACGTTTGTGGTACGCCGTTTAACATCATCCGTTGGCAGTTGAAGAAGCGAATAGCTCGGGTTCCGGCCGGTTGACCTCGGTCAGCTAGGCGGTGTCTGGGTTTCGTTGCTTGTCTGAGGGGTTTACCCGATAGGGCAGGCAGATCTTCCTGGAGCACCTTAACAGCTGAATAGTGGATGGAAGTGCGAGGCTTCCGAATCAATTTACTTATAAGCGCTAGTGTTTGAACCTGAATTGAAATTTTTAATGAGGGTTTGATCCTGGCTCAGGACGAACGCTGGCGGCGCGCCTTACGCATGCAAGTCGAACGGACCTTCGGGTCAGTGGCGGACGGCTGAGTAACGCGTAGGTAACCTACCCCGTGGTGGGGGATAACTCGCCGAAAGGCGGGCTAATACCGCATGTGATCGGTCGGTGAGATTCCGGCCGAGGAAAGCAGCAATGCGCCACAGGAGGGGCCTGCGTCCTATCAGGTAGTTGGTGGGGTAACGGCCTACCAAGCCGATGACGGGTAGCTGGTCTGAGAGGACGACCAGCCAGAAGGGGACTGAGACACGGCCCCTACTCCTACGGGAGGCAGCAGCGAGGAATCTTGGGCAATGGGCGAAAGCCTGACCCAGCGACGCCGCGTGAGGGATGAAGGCCTTCGGGTCGTAAACCTCTTTTATGGGAGAAGAAGTTCTGACGGTATCCCATGAATAAGCCACGGCTAACTACGTGCCAGCAGCCGCGGTAATACGTAGGTGGCAAGCGTTGTCCGGATTTACTGGGCGTAAAGGGCTTGTAGGCGGTCCGTTAAGTCCGATGTGAAATCTCCCGGCTCAACTGGGAGAGGTCATTGGATACTGGCGGACTAGAGGGGGGTAGAGGAAAGCAGAATTCCTGGTGTAGCGGTGAAATGCGTAGATATCAGGAGGAATACCAGTGGCGAAGGCGGCTTTCTGGGCCTACCCTGACGCTGAGGAGCGAAAGCGTGGGGAGCAAACCGGATTAGATACCCGGGTAGTCCACGCCCTAAACGGTGGATGCTAGGTGTGGGGGGTGTCGACCCCCTCCGTGCCGCAGCTAACGCTTTAAGCATCCCGCCTGGGGAGTACGGCCGCAAGGCTAAAACTCAAAGGAATTGACGGGGGCCCGCACAAGCGGCGGAGCGTGTGGTTTAATTCGATGCAACGCGAAGAACCTTACCAAGGCTTGACATGCTAGTAGTACCGACCAGAAACGGAAGGGACCCTTCGGGGAGCTAGCACAGGTGCTGCATGGCTGTCGTCAGCTCGTGCCGTGAGGTGTTGGGTTAAGTCCCGCAACGAGCGCAACCCTCGCTGTTAGTTAAATATCTCTAACGGGACCGCTGGGATAAACCCAGAGGAAGGTGGGGATGACGTCAAGTCAGCATGGCCCTTACGTCTTGGGCTACACACACGCTACAATGGCCGGTACAATGGGCTGCCAAGGCGCGAGCCGGAGCCAATCCCACAAAACCGGCCCCAGTTCAGATTGCAGGCTGCAACTCGCCTGCATGAAGGCGGAGTCGCTAGTAACCGCAGGTCAGCTACACTGCGGTGAATACGTTCCCGGGCCTTGTACACACCGCCCGTCACGTCATGGAAGCCGGCAATACCTGAAGCCGTTGAGCCAACGCGCAAGCGAGGCAGGCGTTTAGGGTGAGGCTGGTAACTGGGACGAAGTCGTAACAAGGTAGCCGTACGGGAACGTGCGGCTGGATCACCTCCTTTCTAGGGAGTTTCCACGCACGGGCCTTAACCGGCCTCGTGAATTCCCAGGTCGACAACCCCGATTCGTCGGGGAAGGAACCTGAAAATTGCACACAAGTGCTACCTTTGACAACGAAGCCAAGTGCTTCCATCCACTATCCAGAGGTTAAGGGCCCACAACCGGGCTCCTGACCTGGCGGCAAATTCCGGTACGGACCGGGCGCCGGCCTCCTGGACCACCCGTGGGCGATTAGCTCAGCTGGTTAGAGCGCGGTCCTGATAAGACCGAGGTCGGTGGTTCGAGTCCACCATCGCCCACCACATCCAACACCGGTGGGGGCCGTAGCTCAGTTGGGAGAGCGCCGCCTTTG
>JBDSHD010000104.1:0-3856 GCA_039918655.1 Dehalococcoidia bacterium
CGGGCAAACCACCCGCGTTCCAGTACAGCGGCACACTCATTGCCGGCTGGCCCGTCGCGTTCTGAATCGCCGTGTACGGCACGAATTGCACCGCCCGCTTGAACCCCGCTAGCGGATCGCTGGGCGAAGGATTAAATGAACCGAGCGGTAGCGGCGGCTCCGCCACAGTGGACGTTAACCACAGGTCGTATGTCTCGTGGAACGCACCGGCCTTTCTGGCCGCCGTCTGCAGGGCGGCGATCGAAAGCAGGTACTGGGCCCCCGAGACGTTCCGGCCGGCCTCCGCCATAGCCCACGTCATCGGTTCGAAGTCCTCTTCCCGCGGGTCCGTGCCCATCGCCAGCCGGAGACCTTCGACCGATGCCGCGCACCCGGCGAACCAGACCGACGAGAAGGCGTCCTGGAGCTGCTGCGAGTTGATGTCCGGCTCCGCCTCCTCGACGTGGTGACCGAGCTCCTCGCAGAGCGCCGCCGCGTCTTTAACGGCAGCGATGCAATCGTCGTGCAAGGGCGTGTCATTCTGCGTCCTCGTCGTGAACGCAATTCGCAGGCGCCCTGGATTTCGCCCGATCTCCGCGGAGAACGGCCGCTCGGGTGGCGGTGCGGTATACGGGTCGCCCGGCATCGGTCCCGCCGTGGCGTCTAACAGTGCCGCGGAGTCCCGCACGGAACGCGTAAGACCGTGCTCATTGATTAATCCGTTCAAAGCGTCGCCCAGAACCGGACCCATCGTTATGCGCCCCCGCGTCGGCTTCAAGCCGAAGACGCCGCAGCAGGACGCCGGGATGCGGATCGAGCCCCCGCCGTCGGTACCGTGCGCCATCGGAACCATTCCCGACGCCACCGCCGCGGCCGACCCGCCGCTTGAACCGCCTGTCGAGCGGCCCGTGTTCCACGGGTTCCTGGTCGCGCCGAAAAGCACCGGCTCAGTCGTCGGGATCAGTCCAAACTCCGGCAGGTTCGCTTTGCCGCAGATCACCAGCCCCGCCGCCTTGTGACGGCGTGTCAATTCGAAATCAATGGGCGACACGTTGTTCTTGAGCGCCCTGGAGCCGCGCGTCTGACGCACGCCTGCATACGCGGTGCCCGAGTCCTTTAGAAGGAACGGCACGCCGGTGAACGGACCTTCCGGCGGCGGACCCGAGGCCACTCGGCGCGCCTCCTCGAACATCGGCGTGACTACCGCGTTCAGTTCCGGGTTCAGCCGCTCGATACGCGCGATGGCCGCCTCCACCAGCTCTAGCGGCGAAATCTGCTTCGTCCGCACCAGTTCGGCCTGCGCCGTGGCGTCGAGGAATGCTGTGTCGTTCATCTCATGCTCCTCCGTGGTCCCTAAACACTCACGGGCGGGATTCGCCCCGCCCACGGCCGTGCCTCTTCCAACTGCGCAGCGAGCCGGAACAACGTCGCCTCGTCTCCATACCGGCCGACGAACTGGACCCCGATCGGCAGCCCTTCGTCGTTCCAGGACAGCGGCACGTTCATCGCCGGCTGCCCCGTCGCGTTCTGCAGCGGCGTGTAAGGCACGTATTCGGTGGCCCGTTCAAACCCGAGCATCGGCTCCTCGGGCGTCGACTCGATGTACCCCAGGGGCACCGGCGGCGACGCCAGCGTCGGTGTCAGCCACAGGTCATACTGCTGGTGGAAGTACGCCACCGTCCGCGATAGCATCTGGAGCATCGCGATCGCCATCAGGTACTTTGAGGCGCTCACCTTCTGGCCCCGCTGATACAGCGCCCAGGTCAGGATCTCGAAGTCCTCTTCTTTCGGTTGCTTCCCGAGGAGGAACGTTAGGCTATCGATCCCCCATGCCGCACCGGCTGCCCAGAGGTCGGTGAACGGATCGACGAGCTGCTCGCCGTTTATGGGTGGCGATGCCTCCACCACGTGGTGGCCCAGTTCCTCGCACAGTTTCGCCGCGTCCTCGACCGCTGCGATCACGTCCGGGTGCAACGGAGAGCCCGTTGCCGTCGTGCGGGCAAAGGCGATCCGGAGCTTCCCGGGATCCGCCCCCACCTCCTCGATATACGGCCGCTCTGGCTCCGGCGCAACGTACGGGTCGCCCGCCATCGGCCCTTCCGTTGCGTCCAGCAGGGCCGCAGAGTCGCGTACCGAGCGTGTTACAGCGTGCTCGTTCACAAGGCCGTTCTGGATATCACCCAGCACCGGCCCCATCGTTATCCGCCCGCGCGTCGGCTTCATCCCGAACAGACCACAGCAGGAGGCGGGGATCCGGATTGACCCGCCGCCGTCATTGGCATGAGCGAACGGAACCATTCCGGAAGCAACCGCCGCGGCCGAGCCGCCACTGGAGCCGCCCGTCGAGCGATTCGTGTCCCACGGATTGCGAGCCGCCCCGAAGAGCCTCGGCTCCGTCGTCGGTACCAGCCCGAACTCCGGCGTGTTCGTCTTCCCCGCGATCACCAGCCCCGCCGCCTTGTACCGTCGCGTCAACTCACTGTCGAACGGCGAGATCATGTCCTTCGCGAAGGCCGAACCTTGTGTCTGCCGCACACCTGCGTAGCTCGCGCCCAGGTCCTTCAGCAGGAACGGCACGCCGGTAAACGGCCCCTCTGGCAGGGCGCCCGACGCCGTCGCTCGCGCCTGCTCGTACATCGGCGTCACCACCGCGTTGATCTGCGGGTTCAGCCGCTCGATGCGCTCGATCGCCCCTTCTACCAGCTCGCTCGGTTTGATCTGCTTCGTCCGCACCAATTCTGCCTGTGCGGTGGCGTCAAGGAATGCGACG
Source organism: Dehalococcoidia bacterium (assembly GCA_039918655.1). Classification (GTDB taxonomy): domain Bacteria; phylum Chloroflexota; class Dehalococcoidia; order SM23-28-2; family RBG-16-64-32; genus DATKKM01. The sequence continues at coordinate 2,750 of JBDSHD010000104.1, forward strand.
TCGTTCATGTTCGTGGGGCTCCTCTCGCGGGTTGTGCCCCTAAGGTGTCACCGCCGGTGAGCGATGTCAATCGGGAAATGAGGTAGGTGGGCGGGGGGAGGGGGTGCATTCCCGCCCACCTACCGGGCGCCTGTTTGGGCTTTCGCCGATGGGGGTGCCAGGCGCCACAATGAAATTGACTGATCTAGGCCCGCGCCACCGCCTCCCGGATCACCGCCTGCTCACCATGCAGCGCGTCGAACTCGCGGCGGAGCACTGACATCCGGATGATGTCCCAGTACCGGCCGTCCTGGAAGTAATCCTCTCGGGAGCGGCCTTCCACCACGAAACCGGTCTTCCGGTACATCGCTTGCGCCCGATCGTTGAACTCGAACACACCCAGCGAGACCTTGTTCAGGTTCATCTGGTGAAAGGCGAAGCGGAGCACAGTCATCATCGCGTCCGTACCGTAGCCCCTATTCCAGTACTCCTTCTCGCCGATCATGATCCCCAGGTCGGCGTGCCGGTCCTCAGGCCTACCGTTGTGCAACCCGCAGATGCCGATGTGCACGCCGTCGAGCGTCTCGATCGCGAACCTCGCGTCACCGTACTCGCTGGCATTCGTAGCTTTCTTTAGCCACTCCTCCTCGAAGGCAAGCGACAATGGGTATCGCGCAACCAGGTACTGAGTCACCTCGCGGTCGTTGATCCACGAGTGAACGCGGTCCACGTCCCCAGGCTCCAGCGCTCGTAGCTGTATTAGTTCGCCCGTTATCATCTCGCCTCCTTTCGTGCCCCCTGAAAACACTAAAGCCCACCGCTTTTGCGATGGGCCCTGGTTTTCCTGGTGGTTCGTCTTGTAAGTGGATCAGAATACCCCGGCCCGGCTGCCAATGTGGTTAGTGAGCGCGGAACACGTACCGCACGTGACTACGCCCTTCGTGAAACCAAGCATGGCCCGGCTCGGTGCATTCATAATGCAGTGAGGGTAGCACGACATAAGAAGGTTGTCAAACAGTTTTCGGCGCCGTCGCCTCAGCCAGCTTTGGCCGCGCCGCGTCGTCCAGGCCGCGCACCGCCCGCACGAACACCCAGGGCGCCAGCACCAGCAGCGTCAGGAACGCCGCC
>JBDSHD010000105.1:0-2576 GCA_039918655.1 Dehalococcoidia bacterium
GTTCCGCTTTCTGGGGCAGCGCATGGTCCGGAGCGATCACGTGGAAGTAATCAGGTCCGTCGAGGCGATGAAGAAGGCGCGCCGCCTGCTGACTGGTCAGGTCGGGCTTGTACCGACTATGGGCTACCTGCACGAGGGGCACCTGTCGCTCGTCCGGCGCTGTGTCACCGACAATGACCACACAACTATCTCCATCTTCGTCAACCCAACCCAGTTCGGGACGGGCGAAGACCTAGAGCGATACCCTCGGGATGAGGGGCGCGATCTCGAACTGCTGGAGGCCGATGGTGCGGACATCGTCTTCATCCCGTCCGTCGATGAGATTTATCCGCCTGGCTTCGACGACTGGGTAACGGTGCCTGGGCCGATCACGGAGCGGTTGGAGAGCGAGCACCGGCCCGGGCACTTCCGCGGCGTTACGACTGTCGTCGCCCGGCTATTTCGGATCATCCAGCCTCACCGGGCGTATTTCGGACGGAAGGACGCCCAACAACTGCAGGTCATCCGGCGAATGGTGGCGGACATCGTCCTTCCGGTTGAGATTGTCGGGATGCCGATCGTGCGCGAACCGGACGGTCTGGCGATGTCCAGCCGGAATGTCTATCTCTCACAGGGTGAGCGAAGGGCCGCGCTTGTCCTGTCCCGTTCACTGGCTCGGGCGGAAGCGATGGTGCAGGACGGCGAGTGGGACGCGGCCGGGATCCGCGCGGAGGTTGAGGGGATCATCGCGGGCGAGGCGCTGGTGGTGACGGACTACGTGAGTTTCGTGGACGAGGAGACGTTTGAGGAGATTGCGGTCGTGGACCGCCCGGCGCTTCTTCTGCTGGCAGCGCGTGTCGGGCAGACGCGGCTTATCGACAATGTTGCTCTCCTGCCTCTGGATGACTTGCCCATAGGCCGCGGGTAGGTAAGCCTACAGACCTTTAGCTACGTCGTCTGTGTGGAGGATGTACTCAGTGCGGTCCGGGATGTTTTGCAGGCCAGCGCAGAGAAACGCGGGGAGGAGGTTGACCTTACCCAGTGTCGCGATCGGGAACCACTGGAAGGGGAGTTCGGAGTTGTCCCACTCGTGCCCGACGAAGCGGTCGCTGGTCATGGGGGTTGAGTCCGGTGGCAGGGTTGCCTCGAAGTAGAGCCCGCACTCGTGGTGACGGACGCCCCGATGCTCGAACATATTCTCAATGAACCAGATCAGGCGGCCGATGCGAACGCCCGTTGCCGGGTCGAGGTCCATTTCCTCGATGATTTCGCGGCGGACGCATTCGCGGGCGGCCTCGTGCATCTCCATTCGCCCACCCGGCATGATCCAGAACGATTCGTCACCGAAAGTGTGGAGAAGGATTTCATCGCCGCGCGTGATCACGGCGGCGGCACGGTAGATGAACCTTCCGTCGCCGTTCTCGAACTGAATCATCTCGGCCATTGGAATGAATGTATGATAGCCGCCCATAACGTCCGAAACACCGCCCGACTGACATTCCGCGCTTGACCCCCACACCTCTGCGGACGGTACAATTTCCAGCGTATGGGCGGGCATTCTCATTGGTCCACGATCAAGCGGCAGAAGGGCGCGTCTGACGCCAAGCGCGGCCAGCTCTTCACGAAATTAAGCCGCGAGGTCTCCGTCGCCGCGCGGGAAGGCGGAATGGACCCCACTATGAACCCGCGCCTTCGTCTGGCGATCGACAAAGCGAAGGAAGGCAACATGCCTGCCGACACGATCAAGCGGGCGGTCGAGCGCGGCGGCCCCGGCGATGCATCGAGCCTCCAGGAGATTACTTTCGAGGCGTACGGTCCCGCCGGCGTCGCCATCCTCATCCAGACGGTTACGGACAACCGCAACCGCACGGTCAGCGACGTGCGGACAGCCCTCAGCCGCAACAACGGCACGATGGGTGAGGCTGGCAGCGTCGCCTGGCAATTCGAGAGCCGCGGCGTCATCGGCATCGAGCCGAACGGGACGAGCCCGGACGAGCTGGCGCTTACGGCTATCGATGCTGGGGCCGAGGACGTGCGCGTGGAGCCCAGCTACATAGAGGTGATCACAGCGCCGACGGACCTCGACAAGGTGCGAAGGGCGCTTGCTGATAACGGCATCAAGATCGTTGCTGCGGAGTTGTCGATGGTGCCGAAGATCAGCCTCGCCATGGAAGAGAAGACCGCGGTCTCTGTCCTCAAGCTCCTGGATATCCTCGAAGATCTGGACGACGTGCAGAAGGTCTACTCCAACGGCGACTTTCCCGAGGCGGTTCTGATGGAGTACGCCGCCGGTCTCTAGGGCTGGTTCGCTGATGTCGCCCTCTGGGCCGCTCATAATCTTCGGCATCGACCCCGGCCTCACCTGCACCGGCTACGGCGTTATTGCCGTTGAAGGCTCCTCTTACCGCTCCCTCAATTTCGGCGCGATCAAGACTCCGGTAGACGCATCACACACCGAGAAGCTGATGCGCATCCACGAGGGCCTGTACGACGCAATGCGCAACGTCCAGCCGCACGAGGCGGCGATCGAAGACTTCATCATCGGTCACACCCGCGCTGCCGTTGCTATCGGTGAAGCCCGCGCCGCGGCGACGCTA
>JBDSHD010000106.1:0-4965 GCA_039918655.1 Dehalococcoidia bacterium
GCGCCTTCCGTTTCACCGGAGTTCGCCGCGAGCGCCAGGCCCATTACCGCGAGTACTGCCAGCGTGGCACCGAGTTTGATTACGAGTCTCATATCGAGTCCTCCTTAACTTTTGACGCAATTCGGGAGCTTCAGATTGTTCCCCGCGTCACAAGAGAAGGGACGGTTGACATCAGGTCGCGTTACGGTATGTTGCCGGCCTTAACGAAACCCGGACTCGGGTGGATTAATCGTGAATCGCGGACGGCTGCGCGACCCCGATGATCTCGCGAACGTCCTTGACGCCATTGTCATCCAACCAGGCTCCCACGCCCTCCACTACATCCAGCGCCGCGCGCGGGTTCCGGAACGTCGCCGTACCCACCTGCACCGCCGACGCCCCTGCCATCAGGAACTCGATCGCGTCCTCCGTCGTGGTTATGCCACCGCAACCGACGATTGGTACATTAACCTCGCTAGCGACCATGTATACGATCTTTAGGGCGATGGGCTTGAGCGCGGGTCCCGAGAGGCCCCCCGATCCCCAGCCAAGTGCCGGACGCCTCGTGTGGACGTCGATCGCCATCGCCGGGTAGGTGTTGATCAGCGTGAGGGCATCGGCGCCGGCGTCTACAACAGCCTTCGCCAGCGCCACGATGTCCCCGGCGTTTGGTGTCAGCTTCACGAGCAGAGGTAGGCCCGTCTCCCTCCGCACAGCCTGTGTCACCGTCGCGGCCGCCCGTGGGTCCAGGCCGAACTCCATGCCGCTGTCCACGTTCGGGCAACTGATGTTCATCTCGATGCCGGACACCCCGGGTATGCCGTCCAGCCGTCGCGCCAGATCCGCATAATCGCTCACGGTCCAGCCGGCGATGTTGGCGATTACCGGCACATTCCACGTCGCCCACACCGGAGCGACATCCCGGACGATCGCCTCGACCCCGATGTTCTGGAGGCCGATCGAATTGATCATCCCCGCCGCCGTTTCAGCGATGCGCGGCTGTTCGTTGCCCTTGCGGGGTTTCAAGGTGATCGCCTTCGACACGATCGCTCCCAGGCGCTGAATGTCGAACACGCGCTGGTACTCGATGCCATTGGAGAAGGTGCCGGATGCCGTCATTACCGGGTTAGCCAGCGAAAGGCTGCGTTTCCCTCCGGTCACGAGGTCAATCCCAAGCGAAGGCATCATTGGAATCATACATCGAGCGTGTGACGGGCAAGAAAAAGCCCCCGGTTATCGCCGGGGGCTTCACTTCCGCTGATTTTAGGCGCCTAGACCAGCACGGCCTTTCCGCTGGGCCGGGATGACGCTGCCATCTCGTTATCGTCGTGCGTGGACTTCGTCGGTGTTGCTCGGATGCCCCTCCAGGGGCTGGAGCCGCCTCCGCTCGAGTCGTTGTCCCAGACATACTCGGTGGAGTTTCTGAACTCTCGCTGCTCCCCGCATCGCTTGCAGTGTCCCTCGGACAGAGCGCCGCGAGGCGTCTCGATGATCCAGTGGTGCTGGCACGTCGGTCCCTCGTCCACCGCGGTGGCCTCCTCAACCTTGGGCCTTTCCATAACTTGTGTCTTCCCCATCACTAACCTCCAGTTTTCTCCTTTGCTTGTTTACTCGTTCTCAAAGATGTCCGTTTACTTATATACGTTACGTGGTTCTCATCTGGATTATACCCCTGTGGGGTATCCTGTCAAGATTAATGCAGTAATCACTGTAGAAATCCATTCTCCAGACCGAGACCGCTATGTATACTTATTAACGGCTCCCGGCACCAAAAGTTTCTCCGCGGGCCGCTCCGCAATATGACTGTAACGAAGCAACAAGTACTCGAAGCCCTCGCCCAGATACAGGATCCGGACCTCCACCGTGACATCGTCACACTGGGCTTCGTTCCCGAAGAAGACATCGCGATATCCGGCGATACCGTGGCCGTTCGCATCGTCCTCACCACGCCGGCGTGCCCCGTCCGCGAGGAGATGGCCGAACAGGCCCGCACGCTCATCGAGGCTCTCCCCGGCATCGCTCGTGCCGACGTTACGATGGACGCTGCCGTGCGCGCCACGGGCATCGGACGTCCCAAGGTCGTGGAGGGTGTTCGCAACATCATCGCAGTGGCCTCCAACAAGGGTGGCGTCGGCAAGTCCACGGTCGCCGTCAACCTCGCCCTTTCGCTCAAGAACTTCGGCGCCAAAGTCGGGCTTCTCGATGCCGATATCACTGGTCCTAACGTACCCACGATGCTGGGGATCGCTGCCGGCTTTCAGGCAGACACGGGCCTGGCCATCGTGGACCGGTTCGGCATTCGCGCCGCCTCCCTTGGCTTCATGCTCAAGCGTAACTTTCCGGTCGTCTGGCGCGGTCCGATGATTGGAACCGGTGTCCGTCAGCTCATCCACGATCTCCCCTGGGCCGAGAACGGTGAACTCGACTACCTGATCATTGATCTTCCTCCGGGCACAAGCGACGCCTCGATGAGCGCTGCCGGAGAAGCGCCAATCGCCGGCGTCGTGGTTGTGACCACGCCGAACGCCGTCTCTGTTGAAGACGCGACTAAGGCCGTAACCATGTTCGAGAAGCTCCAGGTGCCAGTTTTCGGTCTCGTTGAGAACATGAGCTACTTCATCTGCCCCCACTGCAACGAGCGCACCTACATCTTCGGCCAGGGCGGCGCCGAGGGTATGGCGGACGAACTCGGTATCGACTTCCTCGGCTCGATCCCGCTACATACCCAGGTTCGCGAAGGTGCGGACGCCGGGACTCCCATCGTAGAGATGGCTCCGGACTCCCCGATCGCGAAGGCGTTCGCTGAGATTGCCCAGAAGGTTGCCGCCCGCACCAGCGTCCAGCACTTCTTCGCCGAAGTTGCCCCTGCCGGTTAACCGGCCGTTCTTCAGCGGCAGCCGTAACATTCGCTTAACCCGTTAGCAACATCCCTGCAACTCGCCGGTAACCACAGTGCCGCATCATCGGTGCATGGCTGCCCGCGTCACACTGGGGAACCTCACCATCGACCTGACCGCTTTGAAGCGTGGATCGGCGGCAAGCGCGTCAGCCTCACGTTTGTCGAGTTCGACCTTATTGGAGAACTGGCCCGCAGTGCTGGCAAAGTCGTCGCGCGCCCCCACCTGATGAAGGCTGTCTGGGGCGTTGACTCATCCTCTGGTGACAGAAAGCTGACCGTCCATATGTCGCGCCTACGCAAGAAGATACGGGGCAGCTCCCCCTGGCAGATAGAAACAATCACCAAGCGCGGCTACTCGCTCACGAACGTCGAAGCCGGCTAAGGATTTAAGGAGAAAAAGAACATGCAGCGAATCGAAGCGATCATCAGGCCTGAGAAGATTTTGGACGTCAAAGCTGCCATGGAGCGCTTGGGTCACGGAGGCATGACCGTGACCGAGGTCAAGGGATTCGGCACTCAGCGCGGCGTCATGGAAGAGTGGCAGGGCAGCGAGTTCTGGATCGAGTTTCTGCCGAAGATCTGGTTCATGGTTGTTATCGGCGACGATGACGTCGAGGGCGTGATCGAGGCCATCTGCGACAACGCGGCCACCGGCGAGGTAGGCGATGGCAAGATATTCATCTCAGAGATCCGGGACGCCGTTCGCGTTCGCACGCGGGAGCGTGGCGCCGCCGCTTTGACAGGAGGGACCCCGGTCACTCAGAGCTGACAGTTTGTGGTCTAAAGCGCTTGGAACACCCGCCGGTTTCCTTGCCTCACGATCCGCCCAAAGCCACTCCCCACGAAATGGCAGAACGCCGCCGCGTGCCCCTCGGCCTCCAACCGCTCCATCACCTTCTTCCGGGTGGCGGCCGCGATTGTCCCGTCCGTGTCGAACGATGGGCTCCACTCGGTGCGATCCACCTGCGCCGGGTGATGCGCGAGATCCCCGGTGATCAGGATTTTCTCCCCGTTTGAGTTGAGCAGCATACTCGAGTGGCCAGGAGTGTGTCCCGGCGTTGGCATCGTCGTAAGCTCGGGCGTGAGCGCGATCTCTCCCGAGTACAGTTCCAGCTTCCCCATTTCCTTTAGAGGTATCACCTGCTGCATGTGCGGGTTCGCATCCAGGTTCTGCGAAAACAATTCGTAGTCAGCCTCCGGACCGTAGTAGGTTGCGTTTGGGAAGGTCGGCGCTCCATCCGTCATGTTCCAGCCGACATGGTCCACGTGGAGGTGTGTGTGCACGACGATGTCCACGCTCTCCGGGGGCACCCCCTTCGCCTTCATGTCCGGCACCAGGTTCCCGGTAAGGCCGCCCAACATCGCGATCGGACCCGGCCCGATGCCCGTGTCGACCACGATCGTCTTGCCTGCCGAGCGAATGGCGTAGGCGCCGCAGTCCGCCGCATATCCGATCTTACCGAAGCTTTGAGGGTACAAATCCCGGTACGCTTCGAACTCCGGCATTGGAACATTCGGGAACATCATCGCCGCCGGAAAGTCCAGGTCCAGGTCATGGAGCGAAATGATCTCGCAATTGCCAACTGTGATCTTGTAATCGGCCACCAGATTGTCCTCCTTAGCTCGTCTCAGCGTTCACTTCTTCGAGCAGCCGCATGAACCGCCCCAGCGTGTCCAGCCGCTCGCCGAGGTCACGTCCGTCCGGGTCCGCCGCAATCGTCGTCACGCCTGCGTCCCTGTATGCGCGTATCCTGTCTTTCACCATCTCGTCAGTTCCCAGCAGATTCGTCTTCAGCACCATCTCGTCCGGAACAAGTTTCGTGGCCCCTTCGCGGTCACCCTCAAGCCACAATCGCTGCGCCTCGCGTGCCACATCCTCGTAGCCTGCTCGTTGGAAAGCCGCGTTGTAGAAGTTGTGCTCACGCGACCCCATCGCGCCCAGAGTGAAGGCGATGCCCGGCCTACGGCGTGGCAGCAGTGATTCAACATCGTCCGAAAACGCCACGACGCCCCCAACTCTAAGGTCGATGTCCGATAGCGAGCGGCCCGCCTTCTGGGCGCCAGCCCTGATGTAATCGAAGAACACG
>JBDSHD010000107.1:0-4697 GCA_039918655.1 Dehalococcoidia bacterium
GCCAGGAACGCGTCGCTGCCGCGCGTGTTCTCCACGTAGCGGATTATCTTCTGGCAGCAGTCGCGAATATCTTCGAGAAGGAGTCGCGGGTCACGCGACACGTATGGCTTCCCGCTCGACGATAGGCTTCATCCGGGGCTTTAGCGCCTTGACCGTGACCAGGTCTACGGATACGCCCAGAAGGTCTTCCAGGTAGAACTTGAACTCGCTGTATCTGTCGTACGTAACGGGACCGTCGAACTCCACCAAGAAGTCGGCGTCGCTTTGCGGACCGGCCTCTCCGCGGGCCGCAGATCCAAATAGCCTGAGGCTCTTGATGCCGAAGGCCTCCGTCTCGGACTCGTGCGCGAGCAAGGTGGCCATTATCTCTTCACGGTTCATCACGGAATCCTCAATCCCATTATACGTCAATCCCGGCCTCTACCCCGCCGCCACCAGCCGCCGCTGATCCGCAACCACGTCCGCGGTCTCCTCCTCCGATAGCGGCACGCCGTCGCGGTAGAGGACGGATTTGGTGTGGATGGCTGGGATGCGGGGAGTGGAGGTGATGATGCCCGTCAGGTTGAGCGGGTCGACGGCGGAGACGCGGACGAGTTCGCCGGTCTTCTCGGTGCGGCGGACGGCGCGGAGGGCTTCGACGGCCTCGGGCCGGGCGTACTGCTCGCCGTAGAAGCCGGAGACGAAGCGACCGCCGCGGATCGTGCCCTGGGCCTCCATGCGGCGGAGGGCGCGCAAGATCTCGCGCCAGGGGACGGTGAAGGACTCCTGCTTGACGAGGTCGCGGAAGACGACGCCATAGCGGAAGAGGAGTTGTTCGGCCCAGGCTTCGGCCAGTTCCTCGACGACGAGTTGGTGGTTCGCCGCGTCTGTGCGCCGCTCGTCCTTCGATACCTCCCTCCACGGCGGGCAGGCAGGATGAGCGGGAGGGTTTGTGGAAGGCTGAAGCCATCCGCTACCTTGGGCGGTCGTGGACAGGTCGTGACTCGGGAGGAGGGACCAGCGGCCGGAGGGGACGCCGGCGACAGCGAGGGTGCGGAAGAGGCGGGCACGCTGGGGGCGTCGGAAGCTGCGCTTCTTGGTGCTTGCCATCAGGGAGCGGAGGGCCTGGAAACCGTCGGCGGTGGCGAGGCCGCGGGCGACGAGGTCCCAGAGGCCGCGCTCGACGTCCGTTGGCAGGCGGCGGGTGGCGGCGACGATGTCGTCGAAGAAGAGGGCGCCGCGGGATGACAGTAGGGTGTAGATCTCGGCTGAGGCGCCGGACGCTGGGGCGGACGTATTCTCAGGATGAGCGGGAAGGGTGATGGCTCGGACGCCGCGCGATAGCCACGGGAGGTCTGCTCGTCTTGCGAGCGATATGGGAGTTGCCGATGATGCCGACGCCGCCTTCTCACTGTCGCCGTTGGTTCTCGCGGTGAAGCGTGCCCAGGCGATGTCGCCGGATAGGCATAGCTCGTCGAGCCACGCGCCTTTGTAGGCGTTGGTGCGGGCGGGCAGGATGTGGCGTTCCCAGGCGACGGCGGGGATGTCGAAACCTTGCACCTGGGCGATGGCCTCGAGGAGGCCGCGTTTGCCGGAGAGTTGCGTGCCGGGGGCGAGGTGCTGCCAGCGAAGGAGGAAGCGCACGAGGTCCTGGGCGGTGACGGGCTCGATCTCGGAGCGGAGACGGTCGAGGGTGTAGCGGTGGATGCGCGCGAGTAACCGGCGGTCGCACCACTCCTCGTCTTCGGCACCGAGGCGGAACCGCCCGCGCATTGCTGACCCGCCCTCGGCCTCGAGTGCGGCGAGCGCGAAGGTAACAGCGGACTCGGAAAGGGCGGTGCGGTCCATTAGCTCGCTCACGGTGGTTGGGCCGAGGGATTCGAGGTGGCCGCGGACGGCGACGGCGCGGGCCTCTTCCTCGGTGACTTCGCGACGTAGCTCCAGCGGCAGCGTGACCTCGGGGCGGACGGTGGCGTTGGGGTAGAGTTTCTCGATGAGTGGCGCGCTCTCCGCTGCGAACCAGAGGCGGTCGCCTTCGGTTGTCTCGCAGATAGCGGCGCGGTTCTGGGTGACGAGTTCGTCGAACCAGTCCGACCACTCCGGCGCGTACTCCGGGCGAATTGCCACGAGGTTGAGGAGGGCGTCGTGCACTTCCTCGGCGTCACGGGGCTGCGGCTGGGCTTCCGCTACCACAAGGTCGATGGCGTCCGGGTCGAGGATGCCAAGGTCGCGGCCGCTCTGCGGGAGGGAACGGCGGAGGGTGATGGCGCGGGCGCGGCGCTCTTCCAGCGGGGCGTCGTCCAGGAACGTGTAGGGCTTGGAGTTCAGCATCTCGTGGCTGAACGGCGATGGTTCAGTTGTGTCGCGGGCGTGGAACTTGATCTCGCCTCGCTCGACCCGTTCGAGGACCTCGGCGATGCCGTCGATGTCCATAGCCTCGGTGAGGCAGTCGTGCATCGTCTGGCGGGTGAGTGGGTGATCCGGCAGGGGGATGGCGCCGACGAGGTTCTCCTGGCAGGCGACGAGGACGGGGAAAACGGCGGCCATCAGGTCGTTGGCCTTCATGCGCTGGAGTGGGGGCGGGACGCGCTTGCCGTTGCGCTGGCGGAGGACGGCGAGGGCGCGGGTGGTGTTCCAGCGCCAGCGGGCACCCCACATCGGGGCCTGGGCGATGAGGAGCGACTGCTCGACGGACTCGCGCAGCCAGGCGGGCTTCACCAGCTCGAACATCGTTTCCAGAGGGAAGGAGTTGTTGGGGCCGATGGAGAGGAGCATCGCGTCGTCGCTGGCGGCGGCCTGGAGTTCGAAGTCGAAGCTGACGCAGAAGCGCTTGCGCAGGGCGAACCCCCAGGCGCGGTTGATGCGCGCGCCGAAGGGGGCGTGGACGACCAGCTGCTGGCCCCCGCTTTCGTCGAAGAAGCGCTCGAAGACGACGTCCTGCTGCGATGGGACGATGCCCATCATCTCCTGCTGGATCTTGATGTACTGGACGATTTGGGCGGCGGCCTCGCGTTGGAGAGCGCATTCGGACATGGCCCATTCGATGGTTTGGGTGAGTGAGGGGACGTTGGTTTCGCCCTGCCCCGCCCCGTTTGGAAGGCTGAAGCCATCCGCTACCTTGCGATCGCCGTCACTACCCCGCCCCGTCCCATTGGGAAGGCTGAAGCCACCGGCTACGGTGTCATCCCCCCGCCCCGCCCCGTTTGGAAGGCTGAAGCCATCCGCTACCTTGTGTGAGGCGGCGGTGAGGCGGTTGGCGATTTCGGTGCGGAGATTGGAGACTTCTTCGGAGAGTTCGAGGGTGCGGCCGGGTGCTTCGCCGTTCCAGAAGGGGATCGTGGGCGGCGCGCCGCGGGCGTCCTCGACGCGGACGATGCCGGCGGCCTCGATGCGCTTGATGCGCCAGGAGGTGGTGCCGAGGACGAAGATGTCGCCGGCCATCGACTCGACAGAAAAGTCCTCGTCGAGGGTGCCGACGAACATGCCGTCGGGCTCGGCGATGACGCGGTAGTCGGCGAGTTCGGGGATGGCGCCGCCGCACTGGATGGCGGTCATGCGCGCGCCACGGCGGCCGCGGAGGACGCCGTTGATGCGGTCGCGGTGGATGTAGTGGGCGACGCGGCCGGAGCCGACGGCGATGCCTTCGCTCTCCAGTTCGAGCACCTCGTCGAAGTCCTCGCGGGAGAGGTCGCGGTAAGGCCAGGCGGAGCGGACGAGATCGAAGAGGCCGTCTTCACGCCATTCCTCGGCGGCGACTTCGGCGACGATCTGCTGGGCGAGGATGTCGAGCGGTTTCTCGGGTGGGTAGACGCGGTCGAGGCGGCCGAGGCGGACGGCGCGGACGAGGGCGGCGCATTCGACCAGTTCGTCACGGGTCGTGGGGAAGAGGACGCCGCGGGGGGTTAGGCCGAGGGCGTGGCCGGAGCGGCCGACGCGCTGGAGGAATGTCGTGATGCTGTTGGGCGATTCGACCTGGCAGACGAGGTCGATGGCGCCGATATCGATGCCGAGTTCGAGGGAAGCGGTGGCGACGAGGGCCTTCATGTCACCGGACTTGAGGCGGGACTCCATCAGGTGGCGGCGCTCACGGGAGAGGCTGCCGTGGTGGGCGCCGACGTGCTCCTCGCCGATGCGCTCGGCGAGCTGGAAGGCGATGCGTTCGGCGAGGCGGCGGGTGTTGACGAAGATAAGGGTCGTGCGGTGCTGCTCGACGAGTTCGGCGAGGCGGTTGTAGATGTCGCCCCACTGCTCGCCGGAGGCTACGGCTTCGAGGTCGGTGGGTGGCACTTCGATCGAGAGCTCGAGGTCGCGCTGGTGGCCGGAGTCGATGATCCGGCAGTCCGGGTTGCCGTCCGGGTCGACGTGTTCGGCGCCGACGAGGAACTGGGCGGCGTACTCGATGGGTTTGACGGTGGCAGAGAGACCGATGCGGGCGGGGCGGCTTGCGCAGATGTGGTCGAGGCGGGCGAGAGTCAGCGAGAGATGGCTGCCGCGCTTGTCGCGGATGAGGGCGTGAACTTCGTCGACGATGACGGTGGTGACGGTCCGGAGGACCTCGCGGGCGCGCTCGGCGGTGACCATGAGGTAGAGGGACTCGGGTGTGGTGACGAGGATGTGCGGGGGGTTGCGGACGATCTTCTGGCGGTCGGCCTGGGAGGTGTCGCTGGTGCGGAGGGCGGCGCGGATTTCGGGCAGGTCGTAGCCGAGTTCGGTCGCGA
>JBDSHD010000108.1:0-10965 GCA_039918655.1 Dehalococcoidia bacterium
AAGGCTGACCGATTCGACCTGACTGGGCCCGGCGCGGAAATCCTCGACTGACGAGTAATTGTCGGAGCGACCCGCTGCCTCGTCAGGCAGTTGCTCTTTAGGTCGTCAAATTCGCGACCCGGACGCACCCTGTGGATCCCCGTCTTCGGACTCAGGCAGATGGTCGTTCTTGGTGACGCCCTTAGGTCAGCTGAATTTGCCGACAATTTGCCGACAATTTGCCGACAAAAGCGTGAGCAAGAGGGTCAGAAGAGCGGTTCCCGGCGGGAGGAGAACCACCCTGAGCAGATATGAAACGGGACTTCAGGGGCCTGAAAGTGGCCCGCCGGGATGGCCTAGGTTGAATTAAAAGTCCGGAGCGAGTCTCTCCGGCATCAACTATGTCGCCATTTTGTCGCCCACACTGGCGACAGTCGCTCCGATAACCCGGGTTCCAGCAGCAAATCAATCGGCGATTTCAAATACAGAATCGGCGTCAGTGGGCTTTGAGTAGATGACATCAGACGAGCCTGAACGGACTTTTAATCCGGGAGTCGTGGGTTCGAATCCCACCGGGCCCTCCACAGTCCCATCTCGTCCCGTCTCATACCACCTCGTACGTTCTGATCCGGTACGAGGCGGTACGAACGATTCCCGGACTTCCGGTGCAGCGACCATAAATCCGGGAGTCACGGGACCCTGCTGGCGATTGGGGTGGGCTCCGTACTCGGCTTGGCGATAGGCGCGATGCCGGGAGGCGATCTAACGAGCTGCCTCGCGCGTCCGCGAGTAGGGAAGGGGGGCAACGTCCCACGGCGACTAGGCCAAAACCCGACTGACAAGTATTGAACTGCGTGATTACCTAGAGTTTGGGTATCAGCCTGAAAGTACCCTCTAGATAGGACTGCCGGACGGGGCAACTCTTGATACGCGAAACCGCGCAACGACAGCCTCTCGACCGGGCAAGCGTAAAAGTGCCCGTCGGTCGCGTATTCGTAATCCCAGAGCGCTGCAAGGGCTGCTCCTTCTGCATCGAGTTCTGTCCGGAGCAGGTGCTCGCCGAGTCGGAGGGGATGAACGCCAAGGGCTACCACTACCCCGTGGTCACTCCAGGCAAGGAGAATGCCTGCGTCAACTGTGCCTTCTGCCGACTAGTGTGCCCGGAGTTCGCGATCTACACGGAGGAGATCTGATGGTCACCGCCGCCGCCGAGCCGCGCGTCCTCACCGGCCAGCACTTCATGAACGGCGACCTCGCGTGCGCGGAGGGTGCGCTTGCGGCTGGCTGCACGTTCTTCGCCGGCTACCCAATCACCCCATCCACGGAGATCGCCGAACGGTTGTCATACCGGCTGCCTGACCTTGGCTGCGTCTATGTTCAGATGGAGGACGAGCTCGCGTCGATGGCTGCGATCCTCGGAGCGTCCTGGGGCGGCGCCAAGACGATGACCGCGACGTCCGGACCTGGCTTTACGCTCATGATGGAGAACTTCGGCCTTGGCGTAATGACCGAGACCCCGTGTGTCATCGTGGACGTCCAGCGCGCCGGGCCATCCACCGGCCTGCCCACACTTGTTAGCCAGGCGGACGTTATGCAGGCCAAGTGGGGCAGCCACGGTGATTTCGAGCCGGTTGCCTTCGCTCCGTCTTCTCCGCAGGAGATGTTCGATCTCACGATAGCCGCTTTCAACGCCTCTGAACGTCTTCGCATGCCTGTCTTTGTGATGGCCGATGAGCTCGTCGGCCACATGACGGAGCGTGTCACGATCCCGGCGGCCGAAGGCCTCACAATCGCGAACCGGAAGCGAACTCCGTGCGACGGGGCAACCCGCTTGCATTATGCGCCCGACGAGGATCTGGTCCCACCGATGCCAATCGCAGGCGAAGGCCATAACATGCACGTCACCGGTCTGACACATGACGAGCGAGGTTATCCTGCCGGCGACGCCCTGGTCCACGACAGGCTCGTCCGTCGCCTGAGCAACAAGGTCCGGTTGCATGCGGACGAGCTTGGTCTGACTGAGGAGATCATGACCGATGACGCCGACGTCATCGTCGTCGCTTATGGGGCCATGGCCCGGTCTGCCCGCTGCGCGGTCGCGCTCGCCCGTGAGCAAGGGATCAAGGCAGGCCTGTTCCGGCCGCTCACCCTGTGGCCGTTTCCATATGACAAGCTCCGCGAACGCGCCAACCGCGCCGGCCATTTCGTCGTCGCGGAGATGAACCTGGGCCAAATCGCACGCGAGGTTGAACGTCATCTCCGCCGGCCCGCCACGTGGGTCACCCATGCCGGCGGCCGGATGATTTCCCCCGAAGAAGTACTCCGGGGGGTGCAGGAGGCGGTGCTGTGAGCGGCGAGGTCATCGTCACGGAGCACCCTATGGATGGTCTCTTGCGTGCCGACCGGCTGCCGCACATCTGGTGCCCGGGCTGTGGGCTCGGCAGCATAATGTCCTGCCTGGCCAACGCAATCGCGGACTCCGAAGTCCCCCCCAACAAGCACGTCATCGTCTCCGGGATCGGTTGCACGGGCCGGGTCGCGGGCTACATGAAGCTGGACTCCTTCCACACCACGCACGGGCGCGCGATTCCCTTCGCAATTGGCTTGAAGCTCTCGAACCCGGAACTTACGGTCACAGTCGTCAGCGGCGACGGCGATCTGTTCTCCATCGGCGGCAACCACTTCCTGCACGCCGCCCGCCGCAACGTGGACATCAACGTTGTCTGCGTCAACAACTTCAACTATGGAATGACGGGAGGTCAGTTCGGGCCTACCACTCCGACCGGCGCCCGCACGACGACGACACCTAACGGGAACACAGAACCGGCCTTCAACCTGCCGTACCTCGCGGCCAGCCTGGGCGCCGTCTATGTCGCGCGCTGGACGCCACTGCATGTCCGCCAGCTCTACCGGTCGATGCTGGACGCTTTGCACAAGCCAGGATTCAGGCTCATCGAGGTCATCTCGCCCTGCCCGGTTGGCTTTGGGAAATCGAACGAGATTGGTGAGGGGCTGGATGAGATGCGCATGTACCGCAACAACTGCATCGTCAAGCCGGATGCTGACCTGCGCGAAATCGGCATCGACATGAAGCGCGAGTCGCCCATCGTCCTCGGCAACTTCCTGGACATCGAGCGGCCGGTCTTCCGGCCTAGCGGAGCGGAGGGAGCGTGAGACAGGAGATCCGGCTCGCGGGCTTCGGCGGTCAAGGTATCATCCTGGCCGGATTCGTTCTTGGTCGTGCAGCAGCTATCTACGGAGGCAAGGAGGCGGTCTTCACCCAGTCGTATGGTCCGGAAGCTCGCGGTGGCGCCTGCGCTGCTGAGATCGTTATCAGCGATGGAACCATCGACTACCCGCTGGTGACACGGCCTGACTACATCGTTTGCATGTCGCAGGAAGCTTTCAACAAGTACGCCGCCGGTGTTGCCGAAGGAGCGCAGCTAATCACTGACAGCGATCTCGTTCAGGTCCCCACCGGCAACGGCTACCTGCGCTCCGTGCCTGCCACGCGCCTTGCCATGGAGCTTGGCAACCGTATGGCCGCCAACATCGTGATGCTTGGGTATTTCGTCGGTGTGACCGGTGTGGTGTCGCGCGAGGCGCTTGAGGAGGCGGTGCGGGCCACGGTGCGGCCGCGCCATCTTGAACTGAACGTGCGCGCGCTCGCCATCGGATTCCAGGAGGCATTGACGGCGCCCGCCAGCGGACTGCAGGGGGCAAAGCGATGAGCGATTCTGTAATCATCATCGGAGGTGGCATCGCCGGTGTACAGGCTGCCCTCGACCTCGCGGAAGCGGGCGCAAAGGTTGTGCTTGTAGAAAGGGGTCCGTCCATCGGCGGAAAGATGGCCGCCCTCGACAAGAACTTCCCGACGCTTGACTGCTCGGTCTGTATCGAAGCGCCCAAGCTGTCGGAGGTCGGTGAACACCCGAATATCGAAATACTGAACAACGCGGAGGTCGTGGCGGTCGAGGGCGAGGCAGGCAACTTTGCCGTGACGATCCGGCAGTCGGCCGGCTTCGTCGGCACGGAATGCACCCGCTGCGGCGAGTGTGAGACTGTCTGCCCGGTCGTCCTGCCTAACGAATTCGACGCGGCGATGGCCTCGCGCAAGGCAGTATACACACCGTTTCCGCAGGCGGTCCCCGGCGCCTACGTCATCGACATCGAGCACTGCCTCAACGAGCCGCCGAACTACTGGCCATGCCACCGTTGTTCGGAGGTCTGTCCTCCAAACTGCATCGACTTCAGCATGCCGCTGGAACAGCGCCTGGAGCGGCGGGCGGGCGCGATCATCGTTTCCGCCGGCTTCGACACCATGGATGCCTCGCTCCTCAGCGAATACGGCTACGGGACTCACCCGGACATCCTGACCGCGATGGAGTTCGAGCGGCTGCTCACGTCCGCTGGTCCCACCGGTGGCGATATCGTCCGGCCGTCGGACGGTACGCACCCGCACAGCATTCTCTTCGTGCTTTGCGTTGGCTCTCGCGATCAGCGCTTCTTCAAGTACTGTTCCCGTTTCTGCTGCATGTACTCCATCAAGCACGCCTTCCAGGCCATGGATCATGGCGTTCCAGACGTCACTGTGCTGTATATGGACGTCCGGGCTTACGGCAAAGGGTTCGACTCCTTCTGGAAGCGGACTGAGGAGGAAGGCGCGAAGTTCGTGCGCGGCCGGCCGTCGCGCATTACCCCGGGCGACAAGGGACTGACCGTCCGGTTCGAAGACACAAGCGAGCGACGCATCAAGGAGCAGGACGTGGACATGGTGGTCCTCGCCACAGCTGTCCAGGCCCCGCATGGTCTCCGTGAGCTCGGTGCGACCCTTGGTCTCGAAACTGCCGAAGACGGCTTCCTGCGGGCCGAGGAAAATGGGTTCGGCCTTATCGGCAGCTCCCGTCCCGGCGTCTACCTCGCAGGGTGCGCCGGGGGTCCGAAGGACATCCCGGACACCGTCTCTGAGGCCAGCGGCGCTGCCGCTGCCGCCCTCAGTCACCTGGACGAGCGTTCCTGGCCGGTGATCGAAGCAGCAGAACCGATCACGGACCTCGAGGATCCGCGTGTCGGCGTGTTCATCTGCCACTGCGGCAGCAATATTGCTGGAGTCGTTGACGTCCCGCGTGTCGTCGAGTTCGCCCGGACGCTGCCAAACGTCGTTTACGCACAGGACCAGAAATTTTCCTGCGCCGGCAACACCCAGGCCGAGATCGCGGAGCGCATCCGTGAGCACAACGTGAACCGCCTGGTGGTGGCCGCGTGCTCTCCGAAGACGCACGAAGGCACATTCCGCCGCGTCTGCTTCAAGGCGGGGCTCAACCCCTACCTTCTGGAGATGGTGAACCTGCGCAACCAGGACTCCTGGGTACACAAGGAGGACAAAGACGCCGCCACCTTCAAGGCATTGGACATGGTGAAGATGGGCGTCGATAAAGCCGCACTCCTCGTGCCGCTGGAGACCAGCCATCAGCCGATGGTCCAGACGGCGCTGGTCATCGGTGGCGGCATCGCCGGCATGGCCTCGGCCGCCAATCTCGCGCGCCAGGGCTACGAAACCCACCTTGTTGAGCGAGAGCCGGAGCTTGGTGGCCTCGTCCGCCACCTAGACGAGCTTGCACCCGCCGGTCTGAGCGCTCGAGAACTGCTGAAGGGGCAGCGCGCGGAGGTCCTCAACTCTGGTGTCAAGTTGCATGTCGGTGTAGAGGTGGAGCACATCGGCGGCCACATCGGCGACTTCTACGCCCGGCTCAGCGACGGGGAGGAGATCAAGGCCGGGGCCGTCGTGCTTGCCATGGGTGCCGAGCCCCACCAGGCTGCCGAATTCGAAGGTGTGCCCCTGCGTACTGTGACAAATCTTGAACTGGACGGCCTCTGGCCGGACATCCCCGGCGAACGTGTGACCGTCGTCGGCTGCGTTGGCTCCCGCAAGGACGGGGCCGGCTGCTCACGCTACTGCTGCGAGTCAATGGTTGGCCAGGCCTTGAGATTGCGGGGAATGGGCAAGATGGTCCGCGTCCTCTACCGCGATATCCGCACGTTCAGCCGGCAGGCCGAGGAGTTGTACGAAGAGGCGGGGCGCGCGGGCGTCCAGTTCATACGCTACCCGGACATCCCTCCCGAAGAAGCGCTCAGGATCAATGTCAACAGCGTGACCGTTCGCGACGAGCTTCTTGGCGCCGACATCCGGATCCCCACTGACGTGCTGGTCCTGGCCCTCGGCCTTGAACCAGCCTCGGAGGATGTGTCGGCGCAGCTTAAAGTCCCGCGTAGCGAAGATGGCTTCTTGTTGGAGAAGCACCCGAAGCTCGGCCCGGCAGAGGCCGGTTCTCCCGGGATCTTCCTTGCCGGGGCAGTGCAGGGCCCGAAAGACGTGCGTGAATCCCTGGCGCAGGGCCTTGCCACCGCCGCGAAGGCCGGCGCTCTTCTGGCGAAGGACCACATTGAGAAGGAGCCGATTACCGCCCAGTTGGAGGTGGAGAACTGCATCTTCTGCGGTCGCTGCGTGCCCGTCTGTCCCTTTGGCGCAATCGAGATGTTGGGTCCGGTCAAGGTTGGCCCGATCAACTTCATCGAGGCTGCCTGCCAGGGCTGCGGCACCTGCGCGGCCGAATGCAACTACGACGCCATCACCATGCCGTACTTCACGAAAGAGCAGATCCTCGCTCAGATCGACGCCGCTCTGGCTGAGCGCCCGGGCGAAAAGGTGCTGGTGTTCGCCTGCAATTGGTGCTCATATGCCGGCGCGGACCAGGCCGGAGTCGAGAAGATCCAGTACCCAACCTCCGCCCGCATCATCCGCGCCATGTGCTCCGGCCGCATCGAGGAAGGCTTCATCGTGCGCGCCTTCGAGCTCGGCGCCGGTGCCGTGCTTGTCACCGGGTGCCGCCTGACCGAGAACGGTTCCGACTGCCATTACATCAACGCCAATCAGCAGACACAGAAGCGCTTCGACTTCTGGCGCCGCAAATATGAGCGCAAGGGCGTCGAGCCCGAACGCCTGCAATTGCAGTGGATATCGGCGTCTGAAGGGCGGAAGTTCGCGGCCAAGATCCGGGAGATGGATGCGATCGTGCGCAACCGTGTCAACGAAGGGGTGGCGGCATCGTGAAGCGCAAACGTGAAGATGTGATCACTCTGGACGACTCCCTTTGGGAGCGCGTTATGGCTGCAACCGATGGCGCCGTCGCACCCTGTTACCAGTGCGGCGTGTGTACCGCCGCCTGTCCCTGGGGCCTCCTTCAGGAGGAGCCGGTCAATGTGCGGTCGCTTATGCGGCGGGCGCAACTGGGCATCCACCAGGATGGTGAGATGTGGTGGTGCACAACGTGTCGGGCTTGCGAGGAGCAGTGTCCCCGTGGCGTCCCCATCGCCGATGTGATGCTGGCGCTGCGTCGGCTCGCCTGGCAGGACCGGACCATCCCGGAGGGTATATCCCCCGTCATGTGGTCACTCTACTGGGACGGCAACCCTTGGCGGCAGCCGCCCTCCCAGCGAGCTGTCTGGGCACGCGGAGTCACCGTTAAGCGCTTCCAGCCGAGCGATGAATTCCTCTTCTACGCCGGCTGCACAGCCTCCTACGACAACCGCTCGCAGAAGGTCGCCCTCGCCCTCGTCGGCATCTTCGGCACGGCCGGCGTTTCCTTTGGCACGCTCGGCGATGAGGAGCCATGCTGCGGCGACGCCGCTTACGCGCTGGGCCAGCATGACTACCTGCAGCAGATCGTTCAGCGGAACAG
Source organism: Dehalococcoidia bacterium (assembly GCA_039918655.1). GTDB lineage: Bacteria > Chloroflexota > Dehalococcoidia > SM23-28-2 > RBG-16-64-32 > DATKKM01. The sequence continues at coordinate 7,719 of JBDSHD010000108.1, forward strand.
CGAGCGTTTCGTCGAAGAAGGCGTCCAGACGGTCGTCACCGTCTCGCCCCACTGCCAGGACATGTTCCTCAACCAGTACCCGCCCATCGAAGGCTTCCAGCCGCTTCACTACACCCAGTACCTCGCCCAACTTATCCAGGACGGCCGCCTGCGCTTCGAGGCCGAATACCAGGTCAAGGCGACGTTCCACGACCCTTGCTACCTTGGACGGCGCAACGGAGTCTATGACCCACCGCGACACGTCCTAGCGGCGATACCCGGTCTTGAGCTTGTCGAGATGCCCCAGAACCGCGCGGAGGCGCTCTGCTGCGGCGGTGGCGGCGGGCGGATGTGGATGGACACCAAGGCCGGCGAACGATTCTCCGACCTACGGGTCCGGGAGGCGCTGGATACGGGAGCAGAGGTATTAGTCACCGCTTGCCCGCACTGTATCGCCTGCCTGGAGGACAGCCTCAAACAGACCGGCAGCCCGATGCGAGTGATGGACGTGGCGGAAGTCGTGGCCGGGGCGCTGTCCGCGGGAAGAGGAGCCTGATGGTAGAGTCGATTTACCCGTCCAAAGACGCTCATGGGATCTGGGTCTACCTGGAGCATACCGGCGGGCGTTTCGAGGGTGTATCGCTGGAGTTACTGGGCCGGGGGCGTGCATTAGCGGACACAACGGGCGAGAATCTGACCGCGCTGCTCCTGTCTGGTGATGGGTCGGCGCTGGCAGAGGAAGCGCTCGGCTACGGCGCGGACGAAGTGTTGCTTGCTCATCACCCGGCGCTATCGGTCTACACCACCCTGCCGTCCGCGCGCGTCGTCGCTGACCTTATCATTCATCGGCGGCCGAACATCTTGCTCCTCGGAGCGACCGTTAACGGGCGGGATCTCGCCGGCCGCCTGGCCGTTCGCTTGCTCACCGGCCTTACGGCGGACTGCACCGACCTGCTTATAGACAAGGAGAGTGGGCTTCTCTCCGGCGAGGTGACCGGCTTTGGTCAGGGTATTCTCGCCACCATCCAATGTCCGGACACTCGGCCCCAGATGGCCACTGTGCGGCCGGGCGTGTTTGCCAGGCCGGTCTTCGACCCGGCCCGGTGCGGCCGGACCGAGGTCATCGCGGTCGAAATCCCCGAGGACGATCAGCATGTTCAGGTGCTCCGGCAGTCGTCGCGTCGCGGTGTGGACATCACTCAAGCAGAGCGCCTCGTCATCGGTGGCCGTGGCATACAGGGTGACTTCGCCCTGTTGCGCAGGCTCGCCCGAGCGCTGAACGCGGACCTCGGCGCCACCCGCGTCGCTGTCGACCAGGGCTGGATAGGCCATGACCGCATGGTGGGGCAGACGGGATCTGTGACCCGGCCGAAGCTGGCCCTCGTCTGCGGCGCCAGCGGTGCCATGCAGTTTACGGTGGGCATCCAGGAGAGCGAGACCATCGTCGCTATTAACTCCGACCCGGAAGCGCCGATCTTCGAAGTCGCCGACTACTGCATCGCTGACGATGTCTTCCAGGTGCTGCCGCAGCTCATCGAGGCCTTGGATCGCGAGATGGCCGGTCGAAAGGGATAGTATGCGGGAACCGCACAGCATCGTCTGCCTGAAGGTCGTACCGAAGTCGGAAGAGGTGACCATCAACTCGGAAACTCGGACCCTCGACCGCAGCAAGGCGCGCTCGGAGATCAACAGCCCGGACATGAATGCCCTGGAGGCCGCGCTTACCCTGAAGCAGCGGCACGGCGGTCGGATTTCGCTGCTGTCGATGGGCCCGCCCCTTTTCGACCAGTATTTGCGACTGGGTCTTGCCATGGGCGCCGACGCAGCCTACCTGATGAGCGACCGTGTCTTCGGCGGCGCCGACACTCTCGCCACATCCTACGCCCTCGCGGAGGGCATCAGAGCGATCGGCGAGTTCAGCATCATCTTCTGCGGCGACGAATCGTCGGATGGCGCCACGGGCCAGGTCCCGCCGGGCATCGCTGAATGGCTGAGTGTCCCGCAGGTTACCTACGCCAGCCGGGTCCAGGTGGTGAACAGTGGTCAGGTCCTCCGCGCGCGCCGGGAACTGGGGTCCGGCTTCGAAATCATCGAGGCCCCGCTCCCATGTGTAGTCTCGGTCAAGCAGGACATCAACGAACCGCGGTTCCTTGACTTCCAACGATACGACTGGGCGATGAACGAGGCCGAGGTCACCGTCTGGGCAGCCTCCGACCTCCACCTGGACGAGAGCCGCCTCGGCCTCGCCGGCTCGCCGACCATCGTCGCCGGAGTAAATGTCGCGCGCTCATCCGAGCGGCGGCGTGAGTTCCTGGAAGGCAGTCCGCAGGAGAAAGCGGACAGACTGATCGAGAAGATCAGGCCGTGGCTGCGCGTGGGTTAGTGTGACCTAGGCGTTTGCCGCGCCAGAATCTGGAGGCTCGTCATGATATTCACGGTTGAGGGCGGCATTCCCGCCTTCGGCGGGCTGACGCGGCGTGAGACAATCGTCTGGAGCCGCAGTGAGTTCGACGTCCACCTCTCATTGCCGCCCGGCGAGCCACCATTTCCCTTCGTCGTCCTTGTTGCCTCACCGGACAGCGACGCGGAACTGCTTCACGCCGGCTTCTTCCTCCACCGATTCCCGGAAGCGGGACTTGGCACAGCCGTCTTTGAAGTCACTAATCGGACGATTTCCTGCAATCCGGAGATCCTTGAGCACGCGCTGGTTGAGGGCCTGGAAGCTGTGTTCCACTGGGCACATGCGCAGCCAGATCTGGACGGAGACCGAGTCGGCGTTGCCGCTTTCGGTTTCGGAGCGGTCATCGCCGCGCGTGCCGTCCGCCGACATCTCGTGCGTCCGGCGGCTATCGTGCTGCTGGAGCCATCAGTCGAACCGTGCGGCTTCGTCGGCATTCATGTTCCTTCGCTGGCCATCGTTGGCTCTGCTGATGGCGTCCTTTCGGCTGTTCGCACGGCCGCAGACAATACCGAGTGGGCTAACGTGGTCGTCGTCGAGGGTGCGGGCCACGCCTTCGAGAAGCGAGGTGCCCTTGGGCGGTCGGCGGAACTGGCTATTGACTGGTTCGCCACGCAGTTCGCGTGCGGCGAGAGCTATCTCGATGATCCGGACACGGGCGGCGGCCAAGACTATGGACGCGAGGCCATCGAGACCCTGCTCAAGCTGATGGAGGCTCATCGCGAGGACGTCGTGTCCCGTGTCAAGAAAGTGAGACAGTGGGGGGCGTAAATAGATTGGCCACGGGCGGGCCGTCGAAGTCGCGCCAGG
>JBDSHD010000109.1:0-11755 GCA_039918655.1 Dehalococcoidia bacterium
AACTCCGTCCGGCCCCACGAGGCGATCGGCTTCCGCACCCCGCTCACCGCCTGGCGCGACTTCGACGGCCCGCCCGTGGCCAATCTATTTACGCCCCTATCTGTCTCACTTTCTTGACACGGGACACTAGGCCAGTGGCACTAGACCTTCGGCCCCAATAAATCCAGGAGGCCGGTCAACGGTATGTACACCCAGTCTGGCCGGTTGTTCAATTCGTACTCCAGCTCGTAGACGGCCTTCTCCATAAGACAGGCGTGGAGAAACGACTCAAATTCTTCTGGCCCCTCGGGAAGGATTGACACCTTGCTTGCCTCCTGGAGATATCCTCGGAGGAACGCGGCGCTGGACCACGTGTACCAATACCTGCCCCAACTTTCGAGAGGTGCCAGTTGTTCTTGCCGCACGAGCCCGCCGGCTCGCAGGTTTTGGAGAGCAACCTGCGTAGCGTAGTGGAACGAGCGCAGAATTCCGGCGATGTCCCTTAAGGGAGGCCGCTTCAACCTCCGCTCGCTCAACGGGCGCATTGGCTCGCCCTCAAAGTCGATGATCACAAAGTCTTTGCCAGTAAATAGCAACTGCCCCAGGTGATAGTCACCATGCACGCGTATCCTTGCTCCGGTCATCTGCTGGTTAACGAGCGACTGGAACCTGCCGATGAGGTCCGCTTCGCACGCCAGCACTGATTCAGCGAGCCCACGGGTCTCAGAATCGAGATTTGACAATTGCCGTTGAAGGAGGGGAAACACTCGCGAGACGGAGGTGCGCATTCCCTGGTAGATGGACCGCTGATAGAAGGGAGTCATCGGCTCCGGGCGAAATGCTGGATCGTCCACGGACCGACTGAGCGCGACGTGGAGCTCCCCGGTGCGGCGCCCGAACTGCTCCGCCGATTGACGATAGGTCATGAGGGACTCGACGACAGGCTGGGTGGGCTCCAGTTCGAGGAGATGCATTACGGGCAAGGCTGGTGCCTCTGGAGGTGCGAAATCGGGCGCGCAAGATGACATCACCTCCTCGAAGTAGTTAGATAAGGAGTCGAGCGTGAAGTTCCAGGCATCGCCTTCGTTCCTGACATATTCCTGTAGAATGCCGATGGTGCTGGGTTCCGAACTGCCCTGCCGATATTCGAGGTAGCCCGCGATTCGTGGCGTGCTGACCTGCGGCGCGGTTCGATTGAGAAAGGAACCCATTTCGAGATCAGGGTTGATTCCCACGTCCGGTCTGCGAACAAGTTTCAGGATCAACTTCTCACCGTACGCGATCGACGTATTGGTTTGCTCCGCCCGCACGGTCCATGGGTCGATTCGACCGCCTTTACCCCGTAGAGTCGGGAATAGCGCGGATGGCATCGCCAGCAGCGTTCCGTTCTCTCCCCGGAGCTTCTTGCGGCGGGAAATTAAGTCCAACAGGGTGGTGAGGAACTCCTTGTCGGCTGTGGCTTCGTACACAACCCCGGATCGGTCGCCGCCGGCATCGTCAACGGCCACGACGACGGATTCAGGCCGGTCACGGCGAGTGTGCGGAGCGAATGCCACCGGTAACACGTAGGTTTCCGGTTCGCCGTCGATGTAATCGATTCGTACAAGGAGCAATCGCGCTTCGAGATTCACCTCGGAAGGCACCGGGATTGAGTCAACCACCCGGCAAGCTTGCATACTTCGTGCCTTGCCCCCGAACCATCGTTGCCTGCGCAAGAATCCTGGAAGAACTGCCTCAAACAGGGGCTTCATGTGGCCCGTCAGGAGTTGTTCCCAGTCCCCCGCTACCGTGAGTGACTGCACCTGCGGGTCGGACTCGGCGGAACCGTCCCCTTTCAGTTCGAACCAGTAGAACGAATGGGGCCCGAGGCTTATGAAGTAGGGCTGGTCGCCGATGCGAGGGAATTCATTGCGACCGAAGAGCTCAACCGGAGTTGCCCCCTTGTGTTGGGCCAGATCGAGCTCCACAAACTGTGAGAAGCGGGAGAGATTGGCGATGATGAGGACGGTCTCGCTCTCTGATGTCCGGGTAAACGCCAGCACCTTCCGGTTCTCTGGATACAGGAACTCGATGCTTCCGCGGCTCAGAGCTTTGTAGCGTTTCCGCAGCGCGATGAGCCGTTTCATCCACCACAAGAGGGAATGGGAGTTGTTCTGCTGGGCCTCGACGTTCACTGTTTCGTAGTGATACTCGGGATCAAGAATGATCGGCATATACAGCCGCTGAGGGTTCGCTCGTGAAAAACCCGCGTTACGGTCCGCGCTCCACTGCATGGGCGTTCGCACCCCGTTCCGGTCACCCAGGTAGATGTTGTCGCCCATGCCGATCTCATCGCCGTAGTAGATGACTGGCGTACCGGGCAGCGAGAAAAGGAGCCCGTTCATGAGTTCGATCCGGCGGCGGTTGTTCCCCAGCAGGGGTGCCAGCCTTCGCCGGATGCCGAGGTTAATGCGCGCCTGCTGGTCCTGCGCGTAGTGACGGTACATGTAGTCGCGGTCCTCGTCTGTCACCATCTCCAGGGTCAGTTCGTCGTGGTTCCGCAGGAACATCGCCCACTGGCAATTTTCAGGTATCTGCGGTGTCTGCGAGAGAATGTCGATGATTGGGAAGCGGTCCTCCATGTGGACTGACATGAAGAGACGCGGCATCAGGGGGAAGTGAAAGTTCATATGGCACTCATCGCCGTCGCCGAAGTAAGCGGCGGCGTCGTCAGGCCACTGATTCGCCTCGGCCAGCAGCATGCGGCCGGTGTACCGCTCGTCTACGTGCCGACGCAGCTTGCGAAGGAAGTCGTGCGTCTCCGGCAAGTTCTCGCAGCTGGTGCCCTCCCGTTCAAACAGGTATGGCACGGCATCCAGCCGTAATCCGTCCACTCCTGCCCGTAGCCAGAAGTCAACGACCCTCAACAATTCTCGCTGGACGGTTGGGTTCTCAAAGTTGAGATCGGGCTGGTGAGAGTAGAACCGGTGCCAGTAATACGCGTGAGCGACCGGGTCCCACGCCCAATTTGAAGTCTCGAAGTCGCGGAAAATCACCCGCGCCGACCTGTAGGCATCGGGCGAATCACTCCAGACGTAGTAGTTGCGCCATTTGCTGCCATCCGGAGACCGTCGAGCCCGCTGGAACCATTCGTGCTCGTCGGAGGTGTGGTTCAGGACCAACTCCGTGATGACCTTGAGACCGCGTTTCCTGGCCTCCCTCAGGAAGATCTGGAAGTCCTTGAGCGAACCGAACGCCGGGTTGACCCCCGAATAGTCGGCGATGTCGTAACCATCGTCGCGTTGAGGAGATGGGTAGAACGGGAGAAGCCAAACCGCCGTGATGCCCAGGTCCTGGAGATAGTCCAGCTTCTGTGTCAGGCCCGCGAAATCTCCGATGCCGTCCGCGTCACTGTCGCAGAACGCCCGGACGTGAACCTGGTAGATTACGGCGTCTTTGTACCAGAGAGGGTCTTGCTCATCGGAATGGACCGAGCCGGACGGGCGCGGTTTGGTGGTCATCCGGATGCGCTCCGCCGAACTACTTCAGCCAGGTCAACCTTGAAGATGTGAGCCGTCGTGACTTTGGGGTCAAGACGGACGAAGTTGCTCTGCCCTTGCCACTGGTAGGCGGCGTCATTGAGGAGATCGTATACCCGGAACTTCGCGCCTTTGCTCAGGCCCCAATCAGTTATCGGGAGCCGGACTGTCCCTTCTTGCACGCGTTTCGGGTCAAGGTTCACTACACACACAATAACGTTGCCTTTGTCTGGACTGGTCTTCGAGTACGCGATGATCTGATCGTTATCGATGTCGAGGAACCGCAGGCCCCGACTTGACTGCAATGCGACGTTCTCGTGTCGGGCCCTATTGATGGCAGCGATCTCCCCACGCAGGCTTCGTGGGTCGTCCAGATTCCAATGGCGAATCTCGAACTTCTCCGAGTTGAGAAATTCCTCGCTGTCAGGATCCAGGGCGGCGTGTTCAATAAGCTCATACCCTGGTCCATAGATGCCGTAACTCGCCGAGAGGGTGGCGGCCAGCACCAACCGTGAAACAAAGGTCGCTCGCTCGCCTCGTCGCATTTGCTCGGTGAGTATGTCAGGCGTTGTCGGCCACGCGTTGGGGCGGAAGAAATCCATCACGGGTGACGTCGATAGCTCAGTGAAGTACTCGGTCAGCGTCGGCTTATCACGCGTCCAGGCGAAGTTCGTATACGACTGCGTGAATCCAACCTTGGACAGGCGATACATGACGGGTTTTCGCGTGAATGCCTCGGCGAGCAAGACGACGTCAGGATCAACCTTTCGAATCTCTGCAATGCACCACTCCCAGAATGCAAACGGCTTTGTATGGGGATTATCTACTCGGAAGAAACTCACCCCTTCCTCAATCCAAAAGAGGAAGATGCTCTTGAGTTCCTCCCAGAGGGATTCCCTGGCTTCCGTCTCAAAGTCGAAGGGGTGGACATCTTGGTACTTCTTCGGCGGATTCTCCGCGTACTGGATGCTTCCGTCAGGCCGCTTCCGGAACCACTCTGGATGCTCAGTGACATATGGGTGGTCAGGCGAGCACTGAAAAGCGATGTCGAGTGCGATGTTGAGGCCTCTCCTCTTCGCCGCGTTCACGAGGCGCCGAAAGTCAGCCATCGTTCCAAGATCGGGGTTGATAGATTTATGCCCCCCGACCTTCGAGCCAATTGCCCACGGACATCCAGGATCTCCAGCGCTGGCGTTCAGGCTACTGTTTGGACCCTTGCGGTACGCCACACCGATAGGATGGATTGGAGGGAGATAAAGCACGTCGAAGCCCATCCCCGCTACGTAATCCAGGCGGGCCTCGACATCACGAAATGTTCCCGGCCTACCGGGATCGGGCGACGCGGAGCGCGGGAACATTTCGTACCAGGCACTGAAAGCCGCCTTCTTCCCTTCGACTAGCACCGACAGCTCGCGCTCATACCTTGCCACCAGAAGAGGATCTTTCCAATCCCTTGCCTCCCTGGCCAAGCCCTGATCGAGGGCGATGTTTGTGGCATCCGCACTGTCCAACGGCAACCTCTCCGCTGCGTCCGCAAGAGCTCGCCTGCCTGGGCCGGAAGCGCGTTCTGCCACCTGGTTGAGTAAATGCGCGCCTACCTGCAAGTCTAGATCGGATGCCTCACCGACAGCAGCCTTCACCGCGAAATCTCGCCGCCAACGAGCGTAGGGATCGATCCATGCCTCGATCGTAAATAGGTATATCCCCCGTTCATCGGGGTTGAACTCACATCGCCATCGGTCTTCGTCCATGACCACGAGTTGCATAGGCGCACGGTGCCATTCGGACTCGCTCTCGTGGCGGTAAAGCAGGTCGGCAGCCAACTCATCGTGTCCGTGGGAGTAAATGTCGGCTTCGACCGAGATGGTTTCGCCGACCACTCCCTTTGACAAGAAGCGACCCCCATCGACATCCGGCCGGACGTTCTCGATCACCAGCCGCTGCCGCAGATTAGGACTATCGAGCGACTTCTTCCCGGCGGTGCGCCCACCGGCCCGGCGATGGCCGGACCTTTTTCCTTGCGGGTTCAATGATCTGCTTGAAGCCATACTTGGGACATCACAATCATACAGTCGCCATCGCCGCAGTTGCGATTGGCGTGGTGCCCGCTATGCTGAACTCATGTCTGGAACAGCCGAGTACGAAACTCTGGACATCAGTCGTGACGGAGGACTTGTCCTCGTCCGATTCAACCGGCCGGAGAAACGGAACGCGATCAACCGGAGAATGCACGAGGAACTCCAGGCTCTTTGCCGTTCCCTGTGTGAGGACTTCGATGCCCGGGTTGTGATCTTCTCCGGAGCCGGGGACTGCTTCTCTTCCGGTGCCGACACCAGTGAGTGGCGCCTCTCCGGCTCCTCCAATGATCTGGAAGTTCGCGATATCTCCGGAGTCGGGGGGCGCACCTCGGATGCCATCGATGGTCTGAGCCAGATCACGATCGCAGCTGTGCACGGATACGCCATCGGTGGTGGGTTGGTGCTCGCCGCGTGTTGCGATATGCGAGTCGCGGCGCGCTCCACATGGTTCTCGATCCCGGAGGTGGAACTGGGTCTGCCGCTGGGGTGGAACGCGTTGCCCCGTCTGGCTCGCGAAATGGGCCATGCCAGGGCGCTCGAACTGACCGTGACCTGCGAACGATTCGACGCTGGCCGAGCTTACGAGTACGGCCTGGTGACGCACATCGTGGAGGAGGGCGAGGCAGACGATAGGGCTCGCGACATCGCCCGGAAGATTCTCGCTCAGCCCCCCTTACCCGTCGCCTTAACCAAGGCGACGATGAGGGCGATTCGGAAGGGCTCCGAAATGGGACAGGTGGCCTACAGCGATGCGGACCTGTTGCTCTATGCGCGCTTGATGGCTCAGCGAGCCACTCGACTCGAGAAGGAAGGGCGAGGTTAGGCCACTGGCACGAACGCACTGGGACGCTGCGACCTACGACCGAATTGGCACGCCGATGCGCCGATGGGCTCAACAAGTGATTGAGGACCTCGATCTGTGTGGGGACGAAACTGTCCTCGACGCGGGTTGCGGGTCTGGCTCCGTCACCTTCGATCTGCTGAACAAGCTTCCCGACGGCAAGATCTACGCGATCGATGGTTCTCCACAGATGATCGACCAGCTCACGGAATCCATCGACGATCGCGGTGTGACGAACGTCCTTCCGATCCTGGCGAATCTCACTGACTTCGAGTTGCCAGAGCCAGTCGACGTTGTCTTTTCCAACGCTGTGCTCCACTGGATTCCGGACGATGACGGACTTTTTGACTGTCTGGCCCGGGCTACCAAGAACGGTGGGCGCTTCCGCGCCCAATGCGGGGGTGCCGGCAACATTGTCCGGTTAATGGCCGCAACTCACGACGTTGAAGCCCGCGATCCCTACCGACAGCACATTCCCGAGCCGATTGACGCCCGCAAGTACCGCACGCCCGACGATGCTGTGGCGGCCATGAGCCGCAATGGCTGGACCAATGCGAGGGCTTCGCTCTTCGAGTCACCGGTGGTATTCGAGAATGAGGACGGCGCGGTGCTGTACCTGCGGACGATCATCCTGCAACAGCAGGCATCGATTTTGCCGGAGGACCTCGGTGATCAGTTCCTCCGCGATGTGATCCAGGAAGTGGTGCAGAGGCACGGCGCGCCATTCGTCGCTGATTACGTGCGGCTCGACATCTGGGCTGAACGCGGAGCCTGAAAAAGGGAGAGGCCCTTCGCCAGGAAGGGCCTCATCATCGCCGCACCCCCGTGAGTGTCAGAATCTACCAGACATGCCGAGCAACACCGCGTAAGCGAAGAGCGTGACGTAGAACCCGGTAACTGCTATGCGTCGCAGTATCCGATAGCGCTTGTCCACTTTTCCTCCCCTGCGGCTCTACTTCCGGCAAAAGCGGAGGAGGTGGGCACGCACCCCGGGATCCTTGTGAGACCCCCACCAGCCCCGCAACTGATGTTTTGCTGAGATCCGCACCTCCTCCAGTCTCTATAACCACGCCATCCCTTAACGTATTACGTGCACCACTACATGTTCTCTTCTAGATATCCTTCCGGTGGTGGCGGCGACTCAGCGTCGATATACTGAGGCGTGCCACGAACGAGCGCCTGAAGGAGGAAAAATTGGCAGAATACCAGCATGTCCTGTACCAGAAGCAGGGACATCTTGCATACGTCACCATCAACCGGCCCGACCGCCGCAATGCGATCGACCCTGCCACGAGCGCGGAATTGCGACAGGTCTTCGAGGACTTTAAGGGCGACGATGATGCCTGGATTGCCATCCTGACAGGTGCCGGAGACCAGGCATTCTCAGCTGGCGCGGACTTGGTGGCGATGTCGAAAGCTCTCTCGGGGGGAGGCGATGGCGTCCCGATGAACGTGCCGTTCGGGGGCATCACTCGAGGATTCGAGTGCTGGAAACCGATCATTGCTGCCATCAACGGTTATTGCCTCGCCGGTGGGCTCGAAGTTGCCCTGTCCTGCGATATTCGAATTGCCGCCGAGCACGCCACGTTTGGCCTGCCAGAACCGAAGCGCGCGATCATCCCGGGCGCAGGTGGAACCCAGCGTCTACCCCGCACCGTCCCACGTGCATTCGCTATGGAACTACTTCTCACTGGCGAGCGCTTTGACGCCCAAACCGCCCTCCGTTTCGGGCTCGTTTCGAGGGTAGTTGCGGCGGATCAACTTCGGGCAACGGTGGACGAAATCGCTGGCAAGATACTGGAATGCGGACCACTAGCTGTTCGAGCGATCAAGCAGGCGGCGACCCAGGGGCTGGGGATGACTCTTGAAGATGGATTACGGCTTGAGGCACAACTCGCGGGACCTATATTTGGTTCGGCGGACGCCCGCGAAGGCCCCCGCGCATTCGCGGAAAAGCGCTCTCCGGTTTACAAGGGGGAATAGTCATGGTCGATATGGCAATGCTGGACAACCTCAGGCACGGCGCCCCGGTAATCAGCACAGATGGCGACGAAGTGGGCAAGCTTCACACCATACTCTTGGACGGACGCGACGAGCACGTGACGCGAATTGTCGTCAACGCGGGCCCCCACTTTCCGGCGCCGGGCTTTGGTGCCCCCGACCTGATTGCAGTGCCAATCGAGGAGATGGTGGACGCCCATGAAGGCCAGGTGGTCCTGAAGTGCACCCGCGAGAAGTTTCGGCAACTGCCTCCGTTTTCAGAATGGCAATCCGGTCAGGCTCCGGCGCCGCAGGCTTCCGGACAAGCGCACAGGAGCATAACGGACATCGCGATAGCAGTTGCCAACTCGTTCGCGTCAATCGGCGGGCTGGCTGTGCCCATGGAGTCTTTCCGCCGTGCCCAATTCGAGCGGCACCTGTTCAATGACGCCCCCGTTTGGAGGGATGAGCCTCACGAGAAGATTGGTGAGGTAGAGCACGTGCTTGTTGACGAACTGGACGAAGAGATCGAAGCGCTTGTGGTCCGGCGGGGCGAAATTCTCGGAGAGAACGTGATTCTGCCGGTTCACTACGTGGTAGAGGTATTCGGAGGAATCGTCCGCGTGCATATCACGGACGATGAAATCGAGGCGTTAGAGCCCTACGACGCCAGGTAGTCCAGGCCGCTCGGTCCGCGATCACTTCGTAAGCAATGACTCCCGCAACGCATCCTCGTCGGCCTCCGGGCCCACGAGAGCAATCGCAGCCCGTTCACGGCAGAGGACCCGCTGGCCAACCCGCATGACGTCCTCAGCAGTCACCGCTCGAAGTTTCTCGACCACGTCCTCGATCGGCTCGATCTCGCCCATGGTGAGCAGACTCTCGCCTGCACGTTGCCCCAGTGCCATCGTCGACTCCAGACTGAGGCGGAAACTGCCAACTGTGTAGTCCGTCGCCTTCTTTAATTCATCGGCCCCGACCCGTTCCTGGACCAGTTTCTCGAGTTCCTGCATGATCACTGGGACGGCCTCCGTCACCTTCTCCGGCGATACCCCTGCCGATACCCCCAGCATACCGGTGTCCGAGTAACGGCTCACCGACGATCCAACCGAATACGCCAACCCCCGGCGCTCGCGCACTTCCTTGAACAGACGTGAACTCATTCCGCGCCCCAGGACCGCGTTCAGAATCATGAGGATGTAACGGTCTGGATCATCGCGTGCCAGTGCGGGCAACCCGATCGCCACGTTTGCCTGGGAAATCGGGCGGGCGTCTGTAATCACCTGGTTGATCGGAGCATCTCCATTCAGAGGCATCACCGTTGGTGTCTGAGAGGATCGTCCGTTCGCGAAATAGCGATTTGCCAGCTCCATCACACGCTCGTGCGTCGTGTTGCCGGCCACGCTCAGTACGATATTGGGCGCGCCGTACCATGAGCCCAACCACTCGTCGAAGTCGGATCGCTGCACGCCACCGACAGACTCTTCAGTACCCGCGATCGGCCGGCCAAGTTGATGATCTCCGTACATCGCCTGGCTGAGCAGCTCCCCGACATATGACCCGGGCTGGTCGTGTGCTCGTTTGATCTCTTGCTGCACGACGGATCGCTCGCGGTCGATCTCTTCGGGGTCCAGGACGGAGTTACGGAGCATGTCGGCGAGGACGTCCACAGCTCGCTCAAGTTCGTCAAACGGCACGTGATTCCAGTAACACGTGAGTTCTTTTGACGTATATGCGTTGAGAGTCCCGCCGGCACCCTCGATCGCTTCCGCGATATCGATGGCGGTCGGGCGCGCCGCGGTGCCCTTAAACACCATGTGTTCCAGGAAGTGGGCAATTCCCATGTTGCGGTCCCCTTCACCCCGCGATCCAGCCCCCACAAACACGTTGACGCTCACGGACTCCGATGTCGGAACCGGCGTCGTGACGACTCTAAGGCCATTCTTCAGTTCTCCAATTTCCCAAGTAGCGGGCATACAGTCACGTCCTCCAGACACAACCGAGTATATGGAGCCATCCCCTTTAGGTCTTGCCAGCGGACGCAGTTTTCGTTGGAGAGTCACGTATTCCTTGACATCCAACTGATAGCGCGCTGTATCATTTACCTTGGGCCGATAGAACGAGCCCCCGGATGAAGGGGGATCATTGGCAAGCAAGTACATATTCGTCACCGGTGGTGTAGTTAGTTCCGTCGGCAAGGGCATCACCACCGCCGCAATCGGTCGAATCCTCAAGTCTCGTGGCATCTCCGTCGTAATCCAGAAGCTTGATCCCTACCTCAACGTTGATCCTGGCACCATGTCTCCGTACCAGCACGGCGAGGTGTTTGTCACGGCTGATGGCGCGGAGACTGACCTTGACCTCGGTCACTACGAGCGCTTCATCGACCAGGACTTGACGCGCGGTTCTTCCGTAACGACCGGGCAGATCTACCAGGCCGTGATTGCCCGAGAACGGCGCGGCGATTACCTGGGCCGGACGATCCAGGCCATCCCCCACGTCACGAACGAGATCAAGGAGCGGGTTAGAGCCACCGGGCGAGAGTCAGGCGCTGAGGTTGTGATCATTGAGGTTGGCGGTACAGTGGGAGACATCGAGCATCAGCCTTTCCTCGAAGCGATCCGCCAGATGCGGAACGAAGAGGGCCGGAACGATACGCTTGCCATCCACGTGACGCTGCTGCCACACATCTCCACTACAGGGGAACTCAAGACCAAGCCCACCCAGCATTCGGTGCGTGAACTGCGCTCAATGGGCATTCAACCGGACGTCATAGCCTGTCGCTCGGACATCCCCATTTCGCCGGAGATCACTGACAAGATCTCGCTCTTCTGCGACGTTGAGCCACGTGCCGTAATCCCCCTGCCCACCATGTCCAGTATTTACGAGGTTCCTCTGGTGTTGGAGGAGGCCGGGTTGGGTGACTTTATCTGCGATCGCATGAACATCAATCCCACCTCTCGCGATCTCACGGAATGGCGCGGCTGGGTTGAGCGGCTGAAGAATCCGCAGCATCAATTAGAGATCGCGGTCGTCGGTAAGTACGTCGAGTTGCCGGATGCCTACCTGTCGGTCAAGGAGGCGCTGATCCACGCCGGTGTCACACAGGATGCGGCGATCAAGATCCATTGGATTCATTCGGAGGACGTGTCGGCGACCAACGCTGAAGAGGTCTTCGACGGCATCGACGGCATCGTCGTTCCGGGCGGCTTCGGCGAACGAGGGTTCGAGGGCAAGCTCAATACCGCTCGTTACGCGCGCCTGAACAACGTTCCCTACCTTGGTCTTTGCCTGGGGTTGCAGGTGATGGTGGTGGAGCTGGCCCGCGCACACCTGAATACAGATGATGTTAACTCAAC
>JBDSHD010000110.1:0-3634 GCA_039918655.1 Dehalococcoidia bacterium
GGCGTCCCCATGACCGAGGCGACGCGGCCGGTGGTGGCTAATATGTCCAACAAGCGCGTCGTCGTGTACCTGGAGGTTGAGCGCGTCGTCTCCTGGGACCACCGGAAGCTCGGAGGCAAGTACTAAATGGCCACGAACAAGGTCTTGACCGAACGCCGGGGACGTACCTGGCTCGTCACAATTAACCGACCGGAAAAACGAAACTGCGTGGATGCAGACGTCGCGCAGGGGCTGTTCGAAGCCGCCGAGGAGTTCAAGCGGGACGATTCACTGGACGTGCTGGTGCTCACGGGCGCCGGGGACCGGGCGTTCTGCGCCGGCGCAGACCTGACCCAGATACCGGCGCTGAACGGCCGGGAGGGCGCGTTCTCATCCGGGCCGATGGGCATCTCGCGCCTGACAGACGTGGAGAAGCCTACGATCGCCGCAGTCGAGGGATATTCAACGGCCGGGGGACTGGAGCTGGCGTGCTGGTGCGACTTTCGCATCGCCTCTACTACGGCGCAATTCGGTGTGCTGAACCGCCGCTGGGGCGTGCCACTGGTGGACGGCGGAACGCAGAAACTGCCGCAGATAGTGGGCATGGGGAATGCGATGTATCTCATCATCACGGGAGCGCTGATCAACGCTGACCACGCTCTGCGCATGGGGCTGGCGCAGGAAGTCGTACCGGCTGGACAGGCGCTCACAAGAGCACTGGCGATCGCGGAGACGCTCAGCACCTACCCGCAGCCGGCAATGCGCGCCGACAAGCAGGCAGCGATTCACGCGTTCAGGCTGGAACCAGATGAGGGCCTGAGCTTCGAGGTGCAGGCACACCGCGAGTCCAATCGCGATCCGGCGATGGCGCAGTGGCTGGAGCGGTTCGCGAAGGGCGAGCGGCCGACGCCGATTACGCCGCCACCCGCTCCTTGACGCGCACCAGGCGAACCAACCAAACCAAGAACCAGCAAACCAAGCCGACTACGAAGGGACATGACCGCTTCTCCTTGACACCCTCTGACGCCTGACGCGACGATTGCGCTATGCCCGGCAAGAGGCCTTACGTCATCGTTCTGGCGGAGTACGATACCGCCTGGCCAACGATGTTCCGAGAAGAGCGGGCACGCCTCGAGAGCGCCATTGGTCAGTGGGCCGTCGCTATCGAGCACGTCGGCAGTACTTCCATTCCCAGGATCGCCGCCAAGCCGATCATCGACATTGGCGTGGCGCTCGGGAGTTTCGAAGACGCGCTCTTCTGTATCACGCCGCTTGTTGAGATCGGGTACGAGTGCCTTGGGGAGTTCGGCATCCCGCGCCGCATTTATTTCCGCAAACGGACGGACACGCCGCTCCCCGGGCAGATGCACAACAGTGGCATTGGCCGGACACACCAGATCCACATGTACGAACAGACTCACGAGCAGTTCGTGAACCACCTGTTGTTCCGCGACTACCTTCGCGCCCACCCGGATTCGGCACGGGAGTACGAGGGTCTGAAACGCCGCCTCGCCGCTGAGCACGACGGCGTCGAGGCGTACGCGGAGGCCAAGACCGAGTTCGTGAAGCGGGTTCTCGCGCAGGCGGGGGGCAGGTCACGATGACCTGCAGCTACGATTAGACGCGACATCCCCTCCTTGACACCCCTCGGGAGCTGACGCGATTATGGCGCTTGCCATGCCAGCGCACCGCTTCAAGCAGGTTGACGTGTTCACGGTGAGGCCATTGTTCGGGAACCCGGTGGCGGTCGTTTTTGACGCCGATGATCTCACAGGCGAACAGATGCTTAAGGTGGCCAACTGGACGAACCTGTCAGAGACTACGTTCTTTCAGCGGCCCACGGTTCCGGAGGCGGACTACCGGCTTCGCATCTTCACCCCTACCGGCGAGCTGCCGTTCGCCGGACATCCGACGGTCGGCTCGGCGCACGCGGCGCTGGAGGCGGGGCTGGTGACCAAGAGTGTATTCACTATGGAGTGCGGCGCTGGACTGCTGCCTCTGCGCGTTGATGGCGAAGGCGCGGGCAGGCGCATCTACGTCCGCGCGCCTGACGCGGAGATCGTGCACGAGTTCGCTACGTCTGTGGACGCTTTGTCGGAGGCCCTGGGCGCTTCGGTGGCAGCGGACCCGCCACCGGCTTCGGCGCGCAATGGGCCCGTCTGGCTTTTCTGCCGCATGGAGTCGGCGGACGCGGTTGCCGGTCTCGCGCCGGACATGACGGCCGTGGCGCGGGTCAGTCGCGACCTCGGTGTGGGCGGACTCGCGACGTTCGCGCTTGTGGACGAAGCGTCGCACGCGGTGCACGTCCGCTGCTTTGCACCGGCTTTCGGGATACCGGAAGACCCTGTGACCGGCAGCGCCAACGCCTCGCTGCCGGCATACCTGGCCCGGTACGGGCTTTTGGACCGCACCGGGCGTGAATACGTCGCGAGCCAGGGGACTGAGCTAGGCCGGGACGGCCGCGTTCACGTACGTGTCCTCGATGAAGAGGGGCGGGCGGAGATTGGCGGGCAGGCGGTGACGGTGATCGAAGGGGAGATCAGGCTTGCCGATGCCGTCAAAGCCCGACGTGGAGTCTACCCGGAGCTTGCGCCCACGCTAACCGCCTCGGGCGGACCACCGTTAGTGGTAGTCGACAACGACGATGCATCATCTGCTGCGACCGAACAATGACCCAATATCGCCTGTTCCTCGAATCTGGTCCGAAGATGAAGACGACGATGGTGCACGTGCTCGACCTGCTGGGCTGCATCGCGAACGGGCCAACGACGGAAGCGGCACTGGAGGCGACGCCGGGCGAAATCCGGCACTTCCGGCGTTTCCTGCAGCGCCACGGTGAGGATGTGGACCCGGATGAGGAATTCACGACGGTGATCGTCCAGCATGTGATGGAAGGGCCGTGGATTGGGTATGGCAACCCGGGGCCCGGCTTCGAGCCAGATTTTCAGCCGTTGACCCAGGAGGAACTGCCGACGCACCTGAACCGATTGCGGTGGATGCGCGACGAGCTGGCAGCGATCGCTGACCGCCTGACGGCCGACGAGCTAAGGCCAGCTCCGGAGGAGAAGCGTCCGATCCACGAGATCCTGCGCCATACCAGCGCCACGGAGGCGGAGTTCGTGCGTGTGGCCGGCCTCGGTAAGCCGGAGGGCGTGAAGGAACTCATTGGCGCGATTGAGAGTTCGACGGAGGGACTTGGAGGCAACATTGCTGCGCTCTGGGACATACTGATCGCGCGATTCGAGGCGATCACGGACGAGGAACGCACGCAGGTTATCAAGCGCGGTGAGTGGCCGTATACTGCGCGACGGGGGCTGCGTCGGGCGCTGGAGCACCCGTGGGAACACCTGCGAGAGATCGAACGTCGAGTAGAATTGAAGTCAATAACGGCGGGAACATCAGGGTAGGAGCACGAAAATGGCAAAGCAACTCCAGATCATCGCTGAAGGACACGGCGACTATCTCAAGGTGGACCCGGATGGCTTCCGGGAGTACGTCCGGGACCACAAGCAGCGGGCGATGGTGTCGAAGGTGATGTCCGAGAAGGAGGCGATCGAGAAGTTCGTCTCGGACGGGGACTACCTTGTGTACGAGTGCAACTACCTGCAACGGGGGCCCTCAGCGCTGATCCGCGAGGTGATCCGGCAGCAGAAGA